>JACPBO010000051.1 GCA_016180285.1 Candidatus Woesearchaeota archaeon | reverse complement strand
GTTGGGTCTGTAACTTCCGTATTCTTCTTAGTAACTGGTGTAATGTCTGCTGCAGTACAAGTCTCTCCTGAAGATGTTGATGCAACAGCCCCTGTAGATTTAACTACAACGTTTGCATTCACTTGATCTCCTGGAATTTCTAATTTTACCCTGTCACTTGCACCATTACTCTTTGGATTTCTAATTACAACACCATATTGGTTTCTATGGTCTTCATCCTTAGTTCCTATGTTTGTAACAGTTGGGCCAGCCCATACTAATTCATTAGCTTCTTCTGTAGATAAAGTATTTCCTAATCCAACAATTTGATTTGTTGCTACTGCTAATGAGAAGTTTGCTGTTAAGTTATCTTTGTAGTCCGGTAAGTCAGTACTCTGATATGGTACTAACCTAATCTGGATAAATGAACCGTTACCTGTAAGTGAACCCGACTCATTACCTCCACCTCTAAAGTGAAGCTCTATATCTGTTCCTTTGGTGTCTTTATAGTTAATTTCTCCAAATTTGTATGTTGGGTTATGTGCTGGTGCATCAAGTGCAGTTAAGTTATACCAACCAAATAATCTTACCTTGTTATTTGATGTATCCCTATAGAACAGACCATATGTTCTATTTGTAGTACCTCTTGCCCTGCCATCCCAGTTATCCCCGCCATCCCCTATTGAGAACCACACCCTATCTGTTTTCTTGTCAGATGTTTCGTTGAATAATACTCCTGTTTTTGCAGTTGTCATAAGAAGTATTCCTTCGTTGTTGTTTGTCTCAATAGCAATGGATTTTACTGCAGATCTGTTACCAAATACATCACTTAAGTCTGTTGAAGACTCATACTTCATTTGGAAAGTCATATAGTCATCATCTTTAACAGTCAATGAATCATAACAGATTTGTACATAGTTATTTGGTAGTTTAATACATTGCCCAACACCTGGCGGATTGTCATTTGCATCATTCCAGACAAAGTCGTTTTCAATACCAATAAACGGGCCTGTACCATCCCCGGTTGTTAGGTTTGTGTTTGGGTTTGATGTTGAAGATGTCCCCAAGTTTCCAATATTCCATACCCAGTCTGGATCGTCTTCATTCTCTCCAATATATGCATCTGCATCCTTATATGTTTTAACAGCATCCTTACCTATAATTAAAGTAGCTGATCTTTCTGCTTTATTGTCTGTGTAGAATACAGAATCTACCTTAACCTGGACACTATTTATTGTTTCAGATGAGCCTGAGCTGATTGTTTCTTGTTTGCCATCAACATCTAAAACAGCAGATGAGGTTCCAACATTCTTTAATGTAACTTTCTTTGTTACACCTGATACATCAACATTAACTGTATCATCAACTGTCAGGAAATATTCTGTTCCAACATTAGCTGTAAATTCAGTACCTGCTGTTGAACCCGAAATAGTTACAGCTGTTATTTTTAGTGTTTTTCCTAAGAACTTTACTTCTAATGGATCTGTTGTTGTTGCTTTGGAAACGTTTATTGATTCATCAAATTTATAGAAATATTTTATAGAATCCCTTTCAACTTCCATAAATACACCTGTTTTGTAGTCATCCTCTGCGCTTGTTAAGGATGTTGCAACAGTTACGTTTGCTCCTTGGTTTAGGATTAATGCTTCACCTATATCATATTCTTTGTTTTGGAAGGTTATAACACTGTCAATAAAACCAGCCAGTTTAGTTGCTTTTAATTCCTGATCTAGTGTTGTAGACCTTGGATCTGCAATTGCGCTACCTAATGGAATTGTTTCTGAAGTTCCACCTGCAACACTTACTGTTGTGGTTCCTGTTTTTGTACATGTCTTGGCTTCAAACTGCAACTTAGTTGCTATGTCTACCATACCAAGTGTATCTTCAGCAGAAGCTCCTGAGCCAACTACAAATACGTTATTTGGATCATATGCTCCACTTACAACAAATGGTGCTGGATACTTAGATAAATCATAAGTTGTTTTTTTATTATTATTTTATTTTGTGTTTAAAGAGCCTCTCTAAACACGAATTTTTTTTAACCATATTGAATCTACATAGCTACATTCTACATAGATCTCTATCGTCTTGATTAATAGTCTAGAACTATATTACTTTATAAAGATTTTGGTAATTGAAAATATAATCATGTTCTCTGTTTGCAAAAAAAAGAAATTTAAATCCTTCTTTAGAAAAAAGAAAGATAAATTATGCTCAGTTTCAGTTACCACTTTAAATTAGTTAAATTTACCATATACCGAAGAGGATAACTTTAATTTATAAAGAAAGGTAGCTATTAAAGTTCTAGAACTTAAATCAAGAACAAGATTCCCAACTAAATCATCTCCTGCATAACTTCAATGTAATTGTGTACTTTGGATCCGGACTATTGTAAACATACTGCAGATTCCCTATACACCCGCCACTGGATTCAACCTTGGGCCATTCCTGATTGTCCTTCTTGATCACAAAAGAATATGTTGTTTTTTTATCAACTGCAGCATCTAAAATCCTTCTTATTTCCTGATTTGTATTCTGCCTGCATGATTCATCATTGCAGTTTCTTATCTGGTCCCTTATTGAAGTTGGCGGCCTTGTTGTAGTGTCAGGAGTAAACTTCCTTATTGCATTAACTAAATTCACAACCTCGATATTTTGTCTTATTGTCGGCTGCTCAGATGTTGGAGAACCGGAAAACCTAAGATACACTACCCCAAGTATAATAAACAAGATTACTATTACAAGCAGGCCAAGTATCTCTGTCTGTGCCTTCTTCATGAATATGCCTCAATTATTATTTTTCCAACCCCATACTGTTTTGTAATTGGGTGGTATAGGGAAACTATTGTAGAGATTAATGGTTTTTTCGTATAGCTCTGTGCTTTTCCCGGTGTATAAATAATCCAGGTATTGCAGCTTACTGGATATTCAACTAACTGGGAAGGACATTCACCATTATTTGAGTTTGGATAGATTGATTTTATTACAATCCCTTTGTTCTTGAAAATATTTGAATAATATTGCATTCCAGATCGATCATTCGGATCATTAACAAGACTCCTAAACGCTGAAACTTTATAAAGATCGATACAAAACTTATTTTCTGATTCTAAACTACACTGAAGCTCCGGCATTGAGGTAATTGATGTAAGCAAAACCTCTGCTTCCTGCTGTGTCAACTGCTCACCACTCTTGGAAATACTCACAGCATAAAACTTAAAATAAAAAAATACAGCAACTAAAAGCAGGATAACCACTACAACCATTATCATTATCATTTCAATCATTTCTATTTGTGCTTTTTTAGAATACTGCAACACATTCACCACTTCCGGAAGCTTCACGATTTGCTATTATTAACGAATTAATATCTGTGTAAATTGATTGTGTTATTGGATTTGTCAAAGCATCGAGATTCATGTTGATTGTGCTATAAATATTGCAGTTGCCATTATTGGGAAGGTTTTGCGCTTTTCTTGAATAAACCTTTGCAACGAAGTTAAGCCTCTTTAATGCTGCATTCCTTGCACATTCATATGACTGCCTGCTGCCTGCAAAGATTGCACCATAAAGCATTTCTCTGCGAATAAAAAAAGGCTGTGAAGAGTCACTGTTGAATTTTAAAACCCCATGTTTATTTTCGGGATCTTGAAACTCAAT
>JACPBO010000050.1 GCA_016180285.1 Candidatus Woesearchaeota archaeon | reverse complement strand
TATTTGTTTGACGAGATCTTGGCAGTAAACATCATCCTCTCTCTTTTCTGGGTTTAGTGTAATTTTCCCTACTCCAATGAACTCAGACAACTGGCTTATAGTTTTTGAATTAAGAATGGAATACCTTTTCTCTTCCAAGAATGAAGTGATTCTTCTCGCAGATTGCATGACTAGATTTAATCCAAATGATACCAAGCAGCCAACTGCTACATACTCAAGCACTTTGTTTATCTGCTCTTGAGCTTGGTTTAATGTTTTAATTGAATCCTGCAAGAAATCAACAAAATCAAAAAGCAGCCAATCAGGCAAGACTTTTCTTGGGTCAATTATTGAGTTGTCTATAACATAGCTTACCTCCTGACAGGTTGTTTGAGTTTCTGTAATCTCTTTTTCTGCACCATTCTCGTCTATTATTTTGTGCTTGTAGGTTATCTTGATTTGGAATGGGAATGTCAACTCCTTGTTTATCGCTTTAAAGAAATCTTTCCAATCATTTTCCAAAAATCTGTCCATGCCTGGAAATCTGCTGAGAGTAATTGCAGAATATGACAAAGTGCCTTCTTTGTTTAATCTTGCTGGACTATTTCCTGAAGACAGTACTTGACAGCTTATATTAAATCTTGGGTCGAGAATCTCGCGAGTGCCGCATGCTTTTGAAAGAGCTAGTCCTGTTATCTTTGCATCCGTGCCTCTTCCAATGTAAGAATAATTAAAGAAGAAATATATTGTTTCTGTACCTTCTGCAAATCTCTCTGTGCTTAAGGATGTTGGGCTTTGGTATTGCGTTAAAGGAATCACATTCCAGCTTTGGTTGCCGCTCCAGCAAGTGCCTATGCTTACTGGTTGTGTAGTTACTCCACGCTGCCCAGTTTGGTCTGTTGCAATCACAACAAGAGTTGTTCTTTTGGAATCTCTGCCTTCTTCAAGCTGTGTATCTCTAAACTCTGTTACAGGCACTTCTCTTACTCTGCCAGCTCCGCCGAATGTAGCAGTTAAGTCAACATTCTTAAATTTAAAGTTGCCTTCACCATCTGCGTCAACAGAAAAATCAGCACCAGTTCTGCAGAATGAAGCAGAGACAGTTGTGCGGCATTTTGCATCAAGCTGTGCCTCTGGAAGATTCTGTACTTCATTTGTCAAACCGCTCAACTCAAGCGTTTGATTAAAAAAGCTGAATGGTGTTCTGTCAACAAATAAATGAACTCTTGCATTTGGCTTTGTTTTGCCAACAATGTCAACATTATTAGCAACATTTTCAAAAATAAAGGCACCGCTTGGAGGTGATGTTATTTTTACCTCTGGTTTTTTTGTATCAAGAGTTACACTTTTTTCTATTATAACATTATTGTCTGCCTTGTCTTCAAATATGAGCTTTACATTGTAATCTCCATCTCCTTTATTTAGCTTAACACCAAAATTGAAAGGGCTGCTTACATTGACAATCATCAAGGGCTTTCTAAAGTCTTCTAAAATATCAACTTGCGGTGGATTAAGGTTTAATATTTGACCATTCCTTAATGTAGCCACGGTTATTGGCTCTGATTTTGGGCCTTCATTTGCAAATATATCTATTGCCGATACTTCATAAACGTAAGTTTTGCCGCTGTCCACCAACGCATCTATAAACAGATTAAGCACACCATCTCGGTAAATGGCATAATGGCTAAAGTCCTTGTCCTTTGATTCATTCCAATGCAGCTCAACTGAGTTTTGCCCGACTTTTGTGGCATTTAGCCCTGTAATTTTCGCAGGCGGATTTGTTACTTGAGACTGATTTATTTTTGATTCAAGGAACACCTTTATTATAACTGGCTTATTTACATTGCCACTAATCGTTAAATTTGTTTTGGATGTAAGTGATGGTATTTCATTTAATTGCACTACTGGAATTTCTGTATCAACTCCAACTTCAAAAGTTTTTTCATTTTTGTTGCCTGCCTTATCTACCATTACTATCTTTATTACATTATTCTGCTCCAACTGCATCTGGCTGAATACAAATCTTCCAGAGCTGCCTACTTCATTTTGGCTTAAACTTCTTTTTGGAGCATTAAGGTTATTAACAAACAAGGTTACAGATGAAAATGGCTCGGTTGAGCCCCTTATGTCCAATGTCCTTCTGTTAATAAATCTTGGAATTGATAAGTTAATGAAAGGCGGCTTTATGTCTCTTCCCGCAAGAAAGCTTTGGTTTGAGGAATTAGCACAATTATTTGCTTTATCGCAGGATTGGGCTACAAAAACATACCTAGTATTTTTCAGAA
>JACPBO010000049.1 GCA_016180285.1 Candidatus Woesearchaeota archaeon | reverse complement strand
TGTGTCCACTTTAAGCTGCTGTATTTCTGAATCAAGAGAATCCTTATAGCCGCGCTTTTCAACTTCTTCTGTTATTTTTTTTATCTCTGCTTCCTTGTCTAGAATGTCATTCTTCAGATTGGAAATATTCCTCTGCAGAGCTTCCACCTGCTCCCTGTGCTTCAGGATTTTTTCATCAAGCTCTTTTTTCCTCTTATTTTCCCTTTCAATCTGGATGTAAATGTAGGTTGCCTTATTTTGCCTTATCTTGTCATTCAATTCTTTATACTTCGATGCCTGGTCTCTGTCTTTTTTCAGCTCCTTGAGATAGGTCTCCCTTTCCTTAAGAATAACATTTGCTTCATTAAGCCTCTCGTCCACCTTCTGAAGCTCAAGCTCAGCCTTATGCTTTTTATCCTCGTAAACTGAGATTCCGGCGATTTCTTCTATGATCTTTCTTCTTTCCTCGGTCGGCATCTCTGTAAATCTGACAATATCGCCCTGAAGAACAATATTGTAGCCATCCGGATCGATTCTTGCCATGTTGAGTAGGTCTAAGACCTGCTGCCTTGTCATTGTCTTGTCATTGATTTTATATTTGCTCTGGCCGTTCTGCTTTACAATCCTGGATATCTTTACTTCTCTCTCATTGGACGGGAATGTCTTTTTGCTGTTGTCGAAATAAATGGAAACTTCCGCATAAGGCGATGCTTTTTTTGTTTTCCACCCGTTATAGATGAAATCAGAAGATTTTTCAGCCCTTAATGATTTGCTTGATGATTTGCCCAATACAAAGCAGAGGGCATCCAGAACATTGGATTTGCCTGCTCCGTTTGGGCCAAGGATGCAGTTGAATTTCTCTCCGAATTCAAGCTCTGTGTGCTTTGCAAATGACTTAAAGCCGTGCATAACTATTTTGTTGATTTTTGTCAATTTATCGCCCTCTTTGCTGGTCTTGATTAAAGCAAACTCTATTTAAAACTTACTATTTAGCCTCTGAACTCAAAAAGCTTTTTCTGGTTCTTCTGCGCAGCTGCATCCTTGTAGCATGACCAGCTTTTCCTGAAAAAAGGGTATTTTGCATAGTTTTCCTTAAGGAATTGGGCTGTAAATGGATCTGCAGGGTAGCCTGAGCCAAAATCAACCTTGAATCTCTTTTTTAAGGCGTCTATCTCCTTGTCTCTTGTTACTTTTGCAATTATTGATGCTGCTCCGACAATCGGATAGTTGACATCTGCCTTGTGCTCCGCTATGATTTCAGGCGCTTTATTTTTTAATAATTTTTTAATGTACTCTTTGTATTTCTCACAATTAGGCGAAGGGCAGTCCAGGTAGACCTTGTCAGGGGATATTTTGTTGATCATATCGGCAGTTTTTCTTGCTTCGAGCCAGTTCAAATTGATGTCTTCTTCCCTTCCTACTGCGCGGTCTATTTCTTCAGGAGGGATTACTGTTATTTCGCAGCTGTCTGCAAGCTCAAGAATTTTATCAAAGAGATGGTTTCTTTCATGAGGCGAAAGAAGCTTTGAGTCCTTTACACCAATATCCTTTAATCGCTGAAGCTTGTTTTCATCAACAGCCAGGCCGCACATAACCATGGGGCCTATAACAGGGCCGCGCCCAGCCTCTTCAACACCGCAGATTATCATAAGTGAGGATAAGGGCAAGTGTTTAAATAGTTTTTTATTATGTGATAGGATACAATAAATTTAAATATCTTGTTTTAGAAAAGATACGAAATGAACATAACTTTGATCGGAATGGCGGGAGTCGGAAAGAGCAAAGTGGGGAGCGCGCTGGCAAAAAAGCTTAATTACAATTTTATAGATGTTGGTGAAATAATTGAAAATAATTCCGGCCTGAAGCTGCAGCAGATAATTGACAAATTTGGAGATGAGGAGTTTATGAAGATTGAAGAAAAAGCAATTCTGGGTCTGGGCAAGCTGAATAACTGCGTAATTTCACCAGGAGGCAGCGCTGCTTATTCTGACAGGGCAATGGATTTTTTGAAGAGAATGTCTGCTGTTGTATTCATGAATGCCCCTTTCAAGACAGTTGATAGAGTGCCAAATCGTTTTATAAGAGGAATAGTCGGGCTGAAGGGGAAAGGATTAAAGAAGCTTTTTGAGGAAAGGCTGCCGCTTTACAGGAAGTATGCTGATGTAATCCTGGATCTTGGTGAAGATTATGAGATCGATGGTGTTGCAGAAGAGATCGTGGAAAGGCTGAAAAAAGAATAGCGGGGGGAAGAATTTCATCCTTTTGGATTTTG
>JACPBO010000048.1 GCA_016180285.1 Candidatus Woesearchaeota archaeon | reverse complement strand
TGCTGTAAAATTACATTGTCCAGAATCTTTATCTAAGGAGGTTGAAGAGCACAAATCACGAATTAAAATTCTCTCAAATCTTCCTTCAACTGAGCTAGATCTGTTATTGAAGAAATTAAAAGAAAAAATCAAGTCTTTTTCATTATCCGAATATGAAAAATTCCTCAAGCAGGCTAACTCGCTTATCTCAGACAAAGAAGACACAGAATACCTTGCTTTGTCATTGGCGCTCAATAAAATGCCAATCTGGTCTAATGATCCGCATTTCAAGAAACAATCAATAGTTGAGGTATTCAACACCAAAGAACTTGTAGATAAACTTAAATCACGAGGGCATAAATTCCCGAACTCAGCATTTCTATAACGATTATCAACGGCATCATGCGATAGATTCTTAACTTTATTAAGGATTAAATTGGTTAAATTATTGAACTCTTTTTCTGTTATCTCCTGCAAATGCCCAAAAACAAAACATTTAAATATTTCAACGTATTTACTTGTATTAACATAAATACTTTGAGGTGGAAAAATGGACAAAATGACTGTGTCTGTGCCTGATGAGCTGCTGGACAGGCTGAGGAAAAAACATCCCGAAATAAATTGGGCTGAAGTAGCTAGAAGAGGCATAATAAAGAAGCTTGAGAAGCTTGAGGAATTGGAAAGAAGAGGTGAGCTGTAGATGGCAAGCGTAACATTTGCGGTGGATGGCGAATTAAGGTCGAGGATAGGAAGGTTTTCCTGGGTGAACTGGTCTGAAGTGGCAAGAGAAGACTTAATCAAGAAAGAAGAAATAGAAGAATTGCACAGGAAGCTCGAATCAAAGGAAGAGCAGAAATTCATTAAATGGAGCGTTGAGTTAGGAAGGAAGGCAAAGAAAGGCAGGTTTAAAAGATTGCTTGCTGAGCTTTCTCCAGAAGAAAGAAGAGAATTATTACGATAAGAAAATAAGATGATACTTATACCTGATAATAATATACTATTTTCACTTATGAATCCATTATCTATCAATTCGTATATTTTCTCCACACTCGGAGTTAAATTTTGTGCTCCTAGCTTCTTAAAATCCGAATTTGAAGAGCATAAATTAGATTGCTTATTGAAATCAGGCCTTTCAGAATATGAGTTTGAGATAAGACAGAAAGAAATTGAGGAGAAGATTGAATTCATTGATTTTCCTGAATATAAGGGATTTCTTAAGGCAGCAAAAAATTCCTTGCCTGATTCAGATGATGAACCATACGTTGCACTAGCTTTATCAATTAAAGCCGCTATTTGGTCTAATGACCCACATCTCAAAATGCAGTCGCTGGTTAAAGTATACACAACTGAAGAATTGATCGATGAATTGCTGAAATCCTGATTCTTATTTTTCATTTTATTGCTCTTTTTTCCTCATTCTTATCATTACAAAAACAATTATCAAAACCAGCACCAATGCGAACATTCCGAACATAAGCCACTGCGCATTAAATCCAGATCCTTTTTCCCCCAACACTTCAAAAACATCTGTTGAAGCTGCCTCTCTGCCGGCATATGCAACAAGAGTTTCAAATGTGTACATTCCTGGCTTTACAGTTGATGGGGTTGGCAATACGAGCTCCTTTTCTTTCTGCTCAAAGACAGCTATTGTTTCAGACCTCTCTGTTATCAGGTCTCCCTTCATTGTTTTCATGCTGTAAGTTATGAAGACATCCACTTTTGCTTTCGGGCCGCCGACATTGAGCATTTGCAGCAAAGCTTTTACATCTTCTCCTGGCTTTATTTTTGGAGTCAATACCCTTGAAATTACATCGAACAGCGGAACAAGCGCCTGGGAATATGTTTCTGTCTTGATGTGCTTCTGGTATTGAGGATCCCAGCCGCCTATTATGGCAGGAAGCACCCAAGTTCCGCCGCCAACTATTGCAATGCTGTAATTTATTAAGATTGAATCATTATCATAAATCGTTCCGTCCCAGTTTGTGAAGTTATAGCTGAAGTTGTATGAAAATACAGAAGCTAATTGCCCGTCTGGAAGCGTTGAGTTGTACGGGTTGTAAAGCTTATAGTCTTCAGGCTCTGTCAGTGTCTTGTAGCTGTTTGAAGTCTTGTTGTAATAAGTTATATTTAATCCAACTAGCTGGGATTTTGCCGATATTGAACTTGGTAAATAATCCACTAATAAGATGCTTGTCAGCTTTCCACCTAATGACTGCATCTCTATGCCAACTGTAATGTTTTGAGGATTGGTTGGATCAGCTGATATTTTCTTATAGCCCCTTAATACGATTTGGGATGAGGTTATGTTTGTTAATTTGAAGTCTGCTGCTGTGTTTGAGGCGATGTCTTTTACTGTTGCATTTGTGTAGATGAGCCTTGTATCGTTTGCATTCATCTTTGAGCTGTTCATTAAGTAATTGATCTGTATGCTGTCGTTTTCAGTCATGTAGAATCCTAAGGAAGTTGACATGTTTGAGATGTTTATTATGAGCCATGTGTTCGCTGTTCCGCTGTTATCTATTATTGTCTTTGTAGCATTCGCTGTTATGTCTATTGTGTTTGAGCCGGCATCGCTCCAGTTGATGAAAAGAACAGCGATTCTTGATTCATTTTCATAGATGAAGTCATACGGAATTTCATCTGTGATATTTATGAATGAAATGTCATTTGTTGTTTTGTTCACTTTCACAGTTGTTGTTACATTAATTGTTTCATTTGAGGCTGCCATTACCATGTCTGGCGCTAAAGCTTTTGTTATCAGGAAGGTTATGTTGAAAGCTGGCGGAGCACCTGGAGCAGTTACATTGATTCTGACATCAACCTGCTGACTTGACGTGATATATTTTATTGTTGAATTTGCGCTTGTTGTATAGTTTGCTGTGAAGTTTGAAGTATAATTTATGATATTAGTCCCGTTCTGCACATATTCTATTGTTGCCCACTTTCCTGTAAAGCCAGTTGCTGCTGTTGTATCAATCCATCTTTGAACCCAGGATGATGTGCTGTTTTCATATGCGAAAACTGTTGCGCCTGATACAGCAGATGAGTTTGACCATGTTACATTAACATCAACATAGTATTGATTGGTGAAATTAGAATAATCCCCTAATGAATTGGTTACATTCACTCCTGTCTTGTTGAAGCTGTTGTTCAAGCTCGTAATCCAAGAATTGTTTGTTATGTAGAAGTCCCACAATGCAGAGCCGGTGAAAGTTGCATTTGCAACAGTTATGTTTATTGATTGAGATGCATTTATTCCGACGGTGTTATTTTCAAGAATTCCGCCAATTATGGATATATTTGAAGCATTGTTAAGGAAAATTCCTGCATAATTCAAGCCAGAGTAAGTTATATTATTGTTGTAGATGAACTGAGAAGCTGTTAAGGTGTTATTTATGATTATTCCGTCTGCTGTTGAATTGAGAATTATGTTGTTTGTTATGTTGTTGCGCTCTGTTGTTGAATCGCCTACCTGAATGCCATTCCTTGCAAATGTGATGTTGTTTAGGTTGATTATATTGTTATCAGAATCAGTAATAAGGCTGATTCCATCTGAACTAGTGCTTGTTATATTGATTTTATTGCCGGATATGGTATTTGAGCTTGAACTTGCTGTAAGTTGAATGCCATGTGAGCCAGCTCCACTTGGAGTTATTATATTGTTTTGCATCAAGTTTGAATTTGAGCTCACGCGGAGGGAAATGCCATTAGCACTAGCGATACTTGTTGTGATTATGTTGTTTGATAGATTATTCGAGGAACTTTTATCAAGAAGAACACCAATACCGTCATTATTTATTGCATTATTTATTAAATCATTATTTGTTGAAGATTCTAAGAAAAATCCACGCCTTGCACCGCCGCTTATGTTATTTCCTTTGATTATAACATTGCTAACATTATAAAGATTTATTCCCAAGCTTTTAGCTCCATAACCTGCATCCGTAACTTTAGAGTTCTGCATTGTAAAGTTGTCATTTCCGCCATTTCCAAAAGCCCAGAAGTCAAATTCATAGTTTGAATCGTTGCTCATGAGCCAGCTTCCATCTTCCTGAGTTGAAGCATTGCTGTCCAAATCGTAAATAAACAAGCCGCCATTCGGGCTTTTATTGATAAATCCAGAGCCGTCTGCGAACATAGAAAAGTTTATGGTTACATTATACAAGGTTAAGCTGCCATTGTTGAATATTGTTATGTTTCCAGCAACGTAGATTGTTTCATTGGCGCATGTTACATTGCTTGTTATGTTCCAGCTTACCTGTCCTGCTGTGTAGCTGCCATTGCAGAACTGGGTTATAGTTGGAACAGGTATTCTGATATCTATTTGCTGTGAGCTTGTTATGTACTTTGCTGTTGAATTTGCATTTGTGCTATCGTTTGCTGTGAAGTTTGATGTGTAATTGACAATATTTGTTGCATTCTGAACGTACTCTATTACAGCCCACTTTCCTGTGAATCCGTTTGAAGCTGTTGTGTCAGTCCATCTTTGAACCCAGGATGATGTGCTGTTTTCATATGCGAAAACTGTTGCGCCTGATACAGCTGTTGAATTGGAGTAAGTCACATTGACGTCAACATACCATTGGGCTGTGAAGTTTGAGTAATCATTCGGCACATTGGTTACATTTACAGCAGACTTGTTGAAGCTGTTGTTCAAGCTCGTAATCCAAGAATTGTTTGTTATGTAGAAGTCCCACAATGAGTTTAAGACAAATGTTGCATTTGCGATTGTTACATTTACTGATTGTGAAGCGTTTATGCCAATTATGCTGTATTCAAGAGAGCCTGAAACAATTGTGATGTTTGAAGCGTTGTTTAATAGTATTGAGTTATTGGAATAAGAGATATTGTTGTTGTAGATGAACTGAGAGGCTGTTAAGGTGTTATTTATGGTTATCCCATCTGATGATGAATTGAGGATTATGTTGTTTGTGATATTGTTTCTTTCTGGAAGGACTGTTACGAGACTTGTTTCAAGCCTTATGCCGCTTCTGCCTGATTTGGAAATATTGTTCGAATCTACCTTATTATTGTTTGAATCGCCAAAAATATAAATACTATCTGAATTTCTTCCCGATGTGTTTATTTTATTGCCTGTTATATTGCTTTCAGAAGTTGCCTGAATAAAAATGCCAATGCTTCCATTTCCGGTTGTTGTTATTGTGTTGCTTTCTATCAATAAATTTGAATTTGCTAACTGAGCCATGATACCATGGTCAACATTCCCGGTTGTTGCAATAATATTGCTCCTTATTATGTTTGAATCAGAGCCTCTTTTAAGATAAATACCTCTGCTATTAACATTGTCTGACACCAGCGTATTGCCCTGTATTGTATTTGAATCTGAAGCATCCAAGTAGATGATGATGTTTGTAATTGCTGTTTCATTTATGAAATTGCCTGACACATTATTATTGTTTGATGCATTTAAAATAATCCCGAACTTTAAGCCGCCGCTCATGTTGTTTCCTGTAATTTTAATATTGCTTACATTATAGAGGTGTATTCCTAAGCTTCCAGCTCCATAACCCGAAGCTTCCACAATGGAGTTCTGCATTGTAAAGTTGTCATTTAACCCATTGCCAAAAACCCAGAAATCATACCTGTTGTTTGAATTATTGCTTATTATTTTTGTTGCATCGTATTGTGTTGAGGCATTGCTGTCTAAATCGTAGATGAACAAGCCTCCATTTGGCGATTTGTTTATGGAATTGCTTCCAGCAGCAAATGCAGAGAAGTTGATTGTAACATTATACAATGTCAAGCTGCCGTTGTTGAAGATTGTTATGTTGCCAGCAATGTAGATTGTCTCATTGGCGCAGGTTATGTTGCTTGTAATATTCCAGCTTACCTGTCCTGCTGTGTAGTTGCCATTGCAGTATTCAGTTATAGCTGGCAGCCTTACATCAACCTGCTGCGAGCTTGTTATGTATTTTATAGTTGAATTTGCCCTTGTTGATTTAGCTGCGGTGAAATTGGATGTGTAATTTACAATGGTTGTTCCATTCTGCACATATTCTATTGTTGCCCATTTTCCTGTAAAGCCATCGCCTCCTGCTGTCTCTGCCCATTCTTGACTCCATGATCCTGTTGTATTTTCATAAGCATAAACAGATGCTCCTGATACAGCAAGAGAATCTGGGTCTGTTACGTTAACATCCACATACCACTGGACTGTGAAGTTTGAGTAATCGCTTACAGCATTGGTTACATTCACAGCAGACTTATTAAAGCTGTTGTTCAAGCTAATGAGCCATGAATTGTTAGTTATGTAGAAGTCCCACAATGTGTTTAAGACAAATGTTGCATTTGCGATTGTTACATTTAATGACCGAGAGGCATTTATTCCCACTCTGCTGTATTCCAGAGAGCCTGAGATTATTGTAATGTTTGAAGCATTGCTCAATAATATTGAGAAATTGCTTGAATAAGAAATGTTATTGTTGTAAATGAACTGAGAAGCTGTTAAAGTGTTGTTTAAGAAAATTCCATTTCCAGTTGAATTTAAAATGATGTTGTTTGTGATGTTGTTTCTTTCTGGAATGCTCGTTCCGCTGTTTTCAATCCTTATTCCGTCTCTGCCTGGCTTTGAGATGTTGTTTAAGTTAAGTATATTGTTGTCTGAATCAGAAAGGATATAAACACCATCAGCATTTGTTCCAGTTGCGTTAATTATGTTGCTTGTTGCGTTGTTGTTTGAGCTTGAAGAAATAAGAATGCCAGTGGCGTTATTTGTCATTATTATATTGCCTGTTATATTTGTGTTTGAGCTTGAGCCTGAAGAAAGGTAAATGCCATAGCCCTTGCTTCCGTTTGTTGTTATATTATTGCTTTGAACTATATTTGATCTTGAAGTAATAAGAATGCCATAACTACCATCAATAACAACACCTCCCCTCGTTGTTATTGTGTTGCTTTGCAAGGTGTTTGAGCTTGAGATTGAAACAAGATAAATGCCAAAGCTATTGCTTCCATTTGTCGTTATTGTATTGCTTGTTACATTATTATAAGAGCTTGCAGAAAGATGAATGCCGTTGCTGCCAACCCCAACCACAGTACCCGTTGTTACTATATTATTGCTTGATATGCTTGAGTTACTGCTTGAAGAAAGAAAAATGCCAATTCCATCTGAACCTGTTGTTGTTATTGTGTTATTCTGCACTGTGTTTAAGCTTGATCTTGTATCAAGATAAATTCCATAGCTGTCAGCCTTTGTTGTTATTATCGTATTGCTTGATATGTTTGAGTTATTGCTTGAAACAACATAAATGCCATAAGCAGAAGTTGCAATTGTTCCTGTTGTTACAGTATTCCCAAATATAGTTGTATTTTGGATTGAAACAAGATAAATGCCATAACCAGCTGCAGCTACACCCAAAGTGTTTATCGTATTGCTTGACAATGTATTTGAATTAGAATTTGAAATAAGATAAATACCATGACCCGAGCTTGCAGTTGTATTTATTTGATTGTTTGAGATGTTGTTGTTCGTTGAGTATTGCAGATATAAGCCATAATAAGCACCACCGCTTATATTATTCCCTTTAACAACAACATTGCTTATGTTGTAGAGCTGTACTCCTAAACTGTTTGTTAAATATCCCGCATCTGTTATTTTAGAGTTCTGCATTGTAAAGTTGTCATTAGCTCCATTGCCAAAAGCCCAGAAGTCAAATTCATAGTTTGAATCATTGCTCATTAGCCAGCTTCCATCTTCCTGCGTTGATGCATTGCTGTCTAAGTCATAGATGTAAAGACCGCCATTTGGGCTTTTGTTAATGAAATTAGAGCCGTCTGCAAATGCTGAGAAGTTGATGGTTACGTTATAGAGAGTTAAAGAGCCGTTGTTGAAGATTGTTATGTTCCCGTCAACATAGATTGTCTGATTTGCACAGGTCAGATTAGAAGTGATATTCCAAGTTGCTTGTCCTTGCGTGTAGCTGTTATTGCAGTATTTATTCGGATTCTTCAGCACAATATCAATCTGAGTTCCTGTAATGTTTTTAACGCTTACATTATATGTTGAGGAGTTAGCCAAATATCCAGTTAATGATGCAGTTCCTGTATGCAAATTAGAGCTATTTATTGAACTGGCATTCTGCACGTAATCAATCACAGCAAACCAGCCCGTTAAGCCATTAGTTGTTGTGTCTGTCCATTCTGATGCCCCAAATACATCAGTTGATGTCACACTAGAAGAATTCATATGGATTCCGCTTGAATTGGTTACATTCGCCCTTGCATACCACATTACTGTAAAGTTGCTGAAATCACCAGCAGAGCCTGTTATGTTTACGGCAGTTGAATTGAAGCTGTTGTTCAGGCTAATGAGCCATGAATTATTGGTTATATAGAAGTCCCACAATGTGTTTAAGACAAATGTTGCATTTGCGATTGTTACATTTGTTGATTGCGAGGCATTAATGCCTGTTCTGCTGTATTCCAAAGAACCTGAGATTATTGTAATGTTTGATGCATTGTTTAATTGTATAGAATTATTGCTTGAATAAGAAATGTTGTTGTTGTAAATGAACTGAGAAGCCGTTAAAGTGTTGTTTATGAATATTCCGCTTCCAGTTGAGTTTAAAATAATGTTATTTGTTATGTTATTTCTTTCTGGAAGATTAGTCGCTGAGCCTCCAATCCTTATTCCATCTCTGCCTGACTTTGAGATGTTGTTGAAGTTAAAGATATTATTGTCTGAATTAGAAAAAATGTAAATGCTGTCAGAGCCTGTACTATTGGCGGTTATTATGTTGCCTGTTGCATTGTTGTTTGAGCTTGAAGAAAGCCAAATGCCATAACTAGTGCTTCCATTTGTTGTTATATTATTGCTTTGTAATGAGTTTGAGCTTGAGCTTGAAGCAAGAGAAATGCCATAACCAGAGCTTCCGCTTGTTGTTATTGCATTGCTTTGCAATGTTGAGTTTGAGCTTGAAGTAAGTCCAATTCCAAAACCACTGCTTCCGTTTGTTGTTATGGTATTGCCTGTTGCATTGTTGTTTGAGCTTGAAAGAAGAAGAATGCCATAAGCAGTATTTCCATTTGTTGTTATTGCATTGCTTTGCAATGTGCTTGAATTTGAGCTTGAAGAAATATAAATGCCATACCCCCAGTCCCCATTTGTTGTTATTGTATTGCCCGTTATATTGTTTGAGCTTGAGCTTAAAAGACGAATCCCAACTGGTTCAGGAGATACAAGATAAGCCCCTCTTGTTGTTATTGTGTTGTTTGATATAGTTAGAATAGAGCTGGAACTGGCAAATAAACCAGGACTATCACTTCCATTTATTGTTATTGTGTTGCTCCGTATTGTGTTTGAATTAGAGCTTGAAAGAAGATAAATGCCATAACTAGAGCTTCCATTTGTTGTAATTGTATTGCTTTGCAAAGTGTTTGAGTTTGAGCTTGTAGTAAGAAAGATGCCATATGCAGTAGGACTACCACTTGTTGTTATCGTGTTATTTGATATTTTTGAGTTTGAGCTTGAATCAAGACGAATACCAGCACCATTAGATACATTTGTATTTATTACATTATTTGTTATGTTATTGTTTGTTGAATATTGCAAGTATAATCCAAATAGAGCACCATCACTTATATTGTTCCATGAAACAATAACATTGCTCACATTGTAAAGCTGTATGCCATAACTTCCAGCAGTTGAATACCCAGCATCCTTCACAATGCTGTTCTGCATTGTAAAATTATCATTCTTTCCATTTCCAAAAGCCCAGAAATCAAACTCATAATTTGAATCATTGCTCATGAGCCAGCTTCCATCTTCCTGAGTTGAGGCATTGCTGTCAAGGTCATAAATAAACAATCCTCCATTTGGCGATTTGTTGATGAAATTAGAGCCGTCTGCAAAGGCAGAGAAGTTGATTGTGACATTGTAAAGAGTCAAACTGCCGTTGTTGAAGATTGTAATGTTCCCGTCAACGTAAATCGTTTGATTTGCACATGTTAGATTAGAAGTTATGTTCCACGTTACTTGCCCTTGAGTATAGCTGTTATTGCAGTATCTATTTGGATTCTTCAAAACAATATCGACCTGAGTTCCTGTAATGTTTTTAACACTTACATTATAAGTTGAGGAGTTAGCCAAATATCCGGTTAATGATGCAGTTCCTGTATGCAGGTTATAATCCAATATTACAGTTCCGTTCTGTATATAATCTATTGTTGCAAACCACCCCGTTAATCCAGTTGAAGCTGTTGTATCAGTCCAGTCTGTTCCTGAATTGACGTCTGTTGATGTTACAGACGCAGCATTCATGGCGCTTCCAGTTGAGTTTGTTACATTTGCGCGGGCATACCACATTACAGTAAAGTTTGAGTAATCGCCTAATGAATTGGTTATATTTACTCCTGTCTTGTTGAAGCTGTTGTTAAGGCTTGTAATCCAAGAGTTGTTCATAATGTAGAAATCCCACAATGTGTTCAACACAAAAGTTGCATTCACTATTGTAACGTTTACAGATTGAGAAGCATTAAGTCCAGTTCTGCTGTATTCCAGAGAGCCTGATATTATTGTGATGTTTGAGGCGTTGTTTAATTGTATTGAATTGTTGTTTGAATAAGAGATGTTGTTGTTGTAAATAAGCTGAGAAGCTGTCAATGTGTTGTTCAGGAATATTCCATTTCCAGTTGAATTTAAAATAATGTTGTTTGTTATGTTGTTTCTTTCTGGAAGATTAGTTGTTGAACCTCCTATTCTTATTCCATCTCTGCCTGATTTAGAGATGTTGTTTAAGTTGAAAATGTTGTTGTCTGAATTGCCCCAAATGTAAATTCCATCTGCATTAGCCCCTGTTGCGTTTATTATGTTGCTTGTTGCGCTATTGTTTGAGCTTGATTGAAGATAAATGCCATTGCTTCCCCACTCTGGACCAGCAATGCCGCTTGTTGTTATTGTGTTGCTTGTTATGTTTGAGCTTGAGCTAGACTGAATACGAATGCCCTGACCCGTGTTTCCAGTTGTTGTTATTGTGTTATTCAGCAACATTATGTTTGAGCTTGAGGAAAGCCAAATTCCAAATCCAGAGCCTCCACGCGTTATTATTGTATTGCTTTGGGCTGTGTTTGAATTTGAGCTTGTAAGAAGATAAATACCGTTGCTACTAGTTCCGATTGTTTCTATCTGATTATCTGTTATATTATTTGAACTGCTGCTTGAAGAGAGAGAAATACCATCTGAAGCACCCGATGTTGCATTTATACTGTTGTTTTGCAATAAGCTTAAATTAGAGCCTAAAAGAAGTTGGATGCCATCGCCCTCAGTATATACCCGTATTGTATTTCCAGTTATGTTATTTGAGATGGAGTTTGATTGCCTTATACCGTTACTGCCAGTTCCGCTTGCCATTATTATATTTCCTTGCACTGAATTTGAGTTTGAGCTTGAACTAAGTGAAATGCCAGAACCAGAACTGTACGTTATGTTTATTGCATTGTTAGTTATGTTGTTGCTTGTTGAGTAATTCAAATATAATGTATATTTTGCACCGCCGCTTATATTGTTTCCTGCGATAACAGAATTACTGATGTTATGAAGCGATATACCATAGCTTTTAGAGCCATAACCAGCTCCTAAAATTATTGAATTCCTCATCGTAAAGTTGTCATTCAATCCGTTGCCAAACACCCAGAAGTCAAAGTCAAATAAATTGTTGGTTGTGTTTATCAAGGTAGCATCGTATTGTGTCGAAGCATTATTGTCCACATCATAAACAAATAATCCTCCATTCGGCGATTTATTTATGAAATTAGAGCCGTTTTCAAATGCCTGGAATATTATGGTTACATTATAGAGAGTTAAGCTGCCGTTGTTGAAGATTGTTATGTTGCTATCTACATAGATTGTCTCATTCGCGCAAGTCAGATTAGAGGTGATGTTCCACGTTACTTGTCCCTGAGTATAGCTGTTATTGCAGTATTTATTCGCATTCTTCAGCACAATATCAACCTGAGTTCCTGTAATGTTTTTGACGCTTACATTATAAGTTGACGAATTAGATAAATGACCGCTAACTCCTGAA
>JACPBO010000047.1 GCA_016180285.1 Candidatus Woesearchaeota archaeon | reverse complement strand
ACGAGCATTTCGGGGATATTGAGATTGAGCTGCTAAGGACGCAAAGGCAGGTGGATAAAGAGCTTGGGATGATATGTTGAGAGCAATAATATTTGATATGGATGGTGTTCTAATCAACACACCTAAGTTTGTATGGGCAACTCACAACAAACTACTTGCGAAATTTGATAAACATATTTCAGACTCAAAAATTTCCCAGTATCTCGGTAGAAGTTTAAAGGATCAAATTAATTTGTTTGAGAAAAATTTCAATATCACGATAGATAAAGAAGACTATATGAGTCAGTTTGAAGTTGAAATGCAACATAATCTTGAACATATAGAAAAGGATAATTCTTTATCTCAACTAATTAAAAATTTGAAAAAGAAATTCAAGTTAGCAGTAGCTACGTCAAGTTCAAAATCAAGGGCCGGGCATATTCTCAAGCATTTAGGCATAAATAATGATTTCGAAGTAATTATAACATCCGACGACGTTAAAAAACACAAACCTTTTCCGGATTTATTCTTGGAGGCAGCGAGACAACTAAAGTTGAAACCTGAAGAATGTTTAGTTGTTGAAGACGCAGCTAATGGAGTAGAAGCTGCAAAAAATGCAAATATGAAAGTTGTTGCTCTAAAAACTGAATTTCAATCAGAAGAAGAGCTTAAGAACGCAGATTTGATAGTTCACAAGTTGCCAGAAATCAGAGTCAAGAAATTAGAATTATCCTAGAATAGTGCCACCTCGCAACTCAAAATCACTTCATAATTTTGCCACACCCTGCTTGGCTTTCACTTCGTTTAGGACGCTTACAACGAGCATATACAATTCAAGGTACTCTGCTTAAGAAGGAGAAAAAAGGTACTCTGTTATCTTATTGTTAATTTTTCTAATCCAAGCATATGGTGGAATGCTATACTTCATTCTAGAATACAAAGGAAGTTCTTTTTTTGGAACATCACTATAACCCATTGCTGTAACTAAATCTAAGCCACCTCCAGCAATCAAAATAAAAGTGCCTGCAGTTGGGTATCCTTTTACGATAAGAGCAATCCCAGTTACTTCTAAAGCATTATAAGAAGCATTCCCTAATCCAAGCATAATTTTATCGACAAGATTTAACTTTTCCTTCATATCACGAAGGAATGTATTTTAACATATTTAAAATTATCTATTCTTGGCACTTTGAACTCGATAGGTGGAATCTCGTGTCAATAATCAATAAACTTATAAATAAACATATCTTCCTGCTTCCTGGTGGTTTAATTGGAAAAAGATGAAAAGCAGAAGGAACTGAAAGAGAAATACATGGAGCTCCAGATGACTAATGAGCAGTTTAAAAAGCTGCAGGAGCAGCTGCAGATGATAATGCAGCAGGGAATTGAGCTGAACAACACTATCGGCAATCTTGATGAGTTTAAAAAAATAGATAAAGGAAACGAGCTGTTTGTGCCTGTCACAGGAGGAGTCTTTGCAAAGGCAAAGCTGGTTGACAGCGAGAATGTGCTCGTCAATGTCGGCGCAGGGGTTGTGCTTAAAAAGCCAATAGATGATGTTAAAACATTATTAAGCGACCAATTAGAGCAGATGAATGCTGTTCAGCAGGAGATGCTGTCTAATCTGCAGATGGTCGGCGAAAGGGTGCAGCAGCTGGACAATGAGCTGCAAGAGCTGGTAAAAGAATCCAGAGAGTGAGCTTAATGTTTAAATTTCTAAAGGAAAAGCTGCAGAAGGCTGTTTCTATATTCAGCAAAAAGGCTGAAGAAGAGATTGAAGAAGAAGAGGAGATAAAAGAAAAGCCTGCTGAAGAAGAAATAAAAACTGAAGAAAAGCGCATTGAAAAAGAAGAAAAACAGGCTGAAAAAAAAGAGATAAAAGATGAATTAAACTCAGAAGAGAAAGCAGCTGAGGAAGAGGCAGCAGAAGAGCCGGAAAAGCCGAAATCTTTTTTTGAAAAAATAAAAGAAACCTTTGTTAAAAAGAAAGAAACTAAAGAAGAACCTGAAACCAAGCCAGAAGAAAAAGAGGAGATAAAAGAAAAGCCTGCTGAAGAAGAAACTGAAAAAACAGAAACAGCTGAAGAAGAGAAAGAGCGCAAAGAAATAAAAGAAGAGGCAAAAGCTGAAGAAAAAGAAATTGAAGAAGAGCCTGAGAAAAAAGGGTTTTTCAATAAAATATCCGAGGCAATAACAAAAAAGGCGATTTCTGAGGATAAATTTGACGAGCTGTTCTGGGATCTTGAGATTGTTTTACTGGAGAATAATGTTGCTGTTGAGGTTATAGAAAAAATAAAGAATGACATGAAAAAAGAGGTTGTTGAGAAGAAGATTGACAGGTTTAAGGTTGAGGAAATAATCAAAAAAACCCTTAAAAACAGCATTGAAGATTTGTTCAATGTGGAAAATATTGATTTGATTAAAAAAATAAGGGAGAAAAAAGAAAAGCCGTATGTTATAATATTTTTTGGAGTGAATGGCGCTGGCAAGACCACGCACCTGGCAAAGTTAATTGCTCTTCTTAAAAAGAATAATTTAAGCTGCATTGCTGCGGCATCTGATACTTTCAGAGTGGCGGCAATTGAGCAGCTTGAGAGGCACTGCGAAGCGCTTGATGTAAAAATGATAAAGCACGGCTATGGGGCGGATGCTGCTGCTGTTGCCTTTGATGCAATACAGCATGCAAGGGCAAACAAGAAAGATGCTGTGCTGATAGACACTGCAGGAAGGCAGCACAGCAATGAAAATTTAATGGAAGAGATGAAGAAGATTGTGAGGGTTACAAAGCCGGACCTCAAGATATTTGTCGGCGATTCTTTGACAGGAAATGATGCTGTTGAGCAGGCAAAGCAGTTTAATGAGTCAATAGGCATTGACGGAATAATACTGACAAAGGCCGATGTTGACGAGAAAGGAGGTGCTGCGATCTCAACAAGCTACGTAACAAAGAAGCCCATTATGTTCATTGGAGTTGGCCAGAAGTATGATGATCTGAAAGTGTTTGAGCCTGAGATGGTTGTTAGGGGATTGGGATTGGAGGGTTGATTTCAGAAAGATTTAAATATTAGTTCCTATTATGGGAACTATTATGAGAAGCAAAGAAGATCATGTGCTTGAATTGTTTTTTGAAAATCCGACTAAAGAGTGGCATTTTGAAGAAGTATTGGAAGATGCAAAGCTTGCGAGAAGCAAGGCAGGCAGGTGGCTTAAACAGTTTGCCAGAGAAGGGTTGATTAAACGGATAAAAGAAAGAGGCAAAATGCCGTATTACACAAGCAATTATGAATCTCCTGCTTACAAGAATAGGAAGAAGCTATTTGCTTTGAACAAACTTTATGACAGCGGCTTTTTGAATCATCTAATCTCATTAAGAAAAGCTAAAGCAGTAATTCTTTTTGGCAGCTTTGCACGTTCAGACTGGTATGAAAATAGCGATATAGATCTGTTTATTTATGGCGATCCGGAAGGCTTGAAAATAGCAAATTATGAAATGAAGCTTCACAGAAATGTACAACTATTTATCTGCCATAACCAGCAAGAACTGCATAAATTCGGAGTTGGATTGATCAGAAACATTATTAAAGGCAATCTTATTAAAGGCGATATGGACTTTGTGAAGGTGGGCATAAATGCCTGAGTATCTGACTCAAAAGGAAGCATTTTTGAAATGCAAGAAAGAAGGAAAATTTATTGCCACAGAAGAAGCGGGCATAGAGAAAATAAAAGCTACACTCATCATTGCAGAAGGGGATGTTGAAGCGGCAAATGCCATTAAGAAAAATCTTCCAAAACAAAGCAATCAATGGAACAGCGTTTACAAGCTATTCTATGATGCGCTGCATGAACTGGCTGAATCGTTTCTAAGATTTGAAAAGATAAAGATAGACAACCATCAATGCCTGTTTTCGTATTTATGCGAGAAGCATACTGAATTAGAGCTTAGCTGGGATTTCTTTGAAAAAGCCAGGACAAAAAGAAACGGAATAAATTATTACGGCACTCCAATAACATTTGAAGACTGGAAAGAAGTAGAGCTCCAGTTTGGCCTTTACGTAAATAAATTGAAAGAAGAGATCAAGAAAAAGATTGGCTCTTATAAAAAAGAAACAGAAGAATGATGAGTTATGATTATCTTATGAAGTTTGATCCTGAGATGGTGATAAGAGGGTTGGGATTGGAGGGTTGATTTCAGAAAATTGAATTATTATCTGTAAAGTATATTCTTCTGCTTTTTCTTCTCATTATAAGTATAGGGAACGTAAACCTTTTCTAAAGTGTAAGGATTTAATCCAGCATAATACATGCATGTTGAGACTGTCATTGGCGTTGGCGTGAATAATTGAACGCTTTCAGTATTTTTTAGTTTGCCTAATTTTAAGGCCAATATCTCAACTTCATCAAAAGTGCTTCCCGGATGGCCTGTCATGAAATAGTATTTTAAAGACTGATTTAAAGGCAGATTATATTTATCAAACATCTGCTTAAACTTATCAAAACTATTGTTTGACTTGTTCATGAGCTTAAGCACTTTTTCAGAAAAATGTTCCGGCGCTATTTTTAAGCATCCGCTTATGTGGTGCTGTGATAATTCTTTCACATATTCTTCGCTTTCAACAGCCAGATCATACCTTATTCCGGACCTTATGAATATCTTTTTTATCCCGGGTATTTTCCTGGCTTCTCTCATAAGATGAATGAGCCTTGAATGTGATTTATCTAAATTTTTACAGCTCATGCAAATGTTATTATCGCATTTCACACAATCCATGCCGTACATATTTGCAGAAGCCCCGCCAAAATCATCAATGTATCCCCTGAAATCCCTGTGTTTTGTAATTCTTTTCAATTCATCTAAAATTGATTTTTCGCTTCTTGAAACTATCCTGCTTCCCTGATGCAGGGAAATTGAGCAGAAATTGCAATCGCCTATGCAGCCGCGATGAGTTACAACACTGAACTGAGCCATCCTGAATTCCGGGAATTTTTTAGGGATATCCCTTGAATAGCCCAATCCATAAATATAATCCAGTTCCTGAGATGTATAATTGTGCGCCTTATGCTGCAGAACATATTTATCTGCTGTTTTTTGCGCAATATTCTTTTTTTGCGAAAACATCAGCTGCATCCTGCAGAAAACTTTTTTGTCTTTTGAGGCTTCTTCATGGGAGGGAATTATTTCAAAATCTTTTGGAGCATTATCTGAAACAATGCATGTGCTTTCTATATTTTCAATGCTTTTTCCCTGCTTTAGCCTATCTGCTATCTCAATTATCTGGTATTCCCCGCTCCCATAAACAAGGATATTTGCCCTCGAATCAAACAATATGCTCTTTCTCAGGCCATTATTCCAGTAGTCATAATGCGTAAATCTTCTCATAGAAGCTTCTATTCCTCCGATCACCAGAACAGAATCCTTAAACAACTGCTTCAGCTTATTGCAATATACAATTACAGCCCTGTCAGGGATGCCGGAATAATACGGGTGTTTTTTGTCTTCAGACCTTAATTTTTTCAAAGGGGTGTAATTAACCAGCATAGAATCAATTGAGCCGGAAGTAACTCCGAAAAATAATCTAGGCCTGCCGAATTTTAAGAAATCCTTGTCTGTTTTCCAATCCGGCTTTTCAATTACAGCCACAGAATAGCCTTTGTCTTTTAAAACTCTGACCAGGATGCCGGCAGCAGACAGAGGATGGTCTGCGTAATATTCCCCGCTTACCAGAACGACATCATATTGCTGCATATCCTGCATATTTAATTCGGCCATTATAAATGTTATGGTGGGGGAACAATTCAGCTGAGAAGCCTGATTTCAGAAAAGCTTATATAATAAAACATCGAAATTATACAAAAACAACATGGAGGTGTTGATTATGGCATTTGGAGCGCAAATTGTTATATCTGTGATATCGACAATCATAATGGTGCCAATAAGCGCATTATTGCTGATGCTGTCGACAAAGATTTTTAAATTAAAAGACACATCTTATGGAACGGCATTTATGGTGGCGTTGATTGTTGGAATTGTTGGGCTAATATTCAGCATAATTGGCTCTGTAAGCATAGCGTTGGCTATGATAATGGCCATAGTTTCTTTCATTGTAAGCATTATACTTGGCCTGTGGCTGATCAACGCAAAATACAAAATAGACTGGAGCAAAACTGCTTTAGTGTGGCTAATTTGGTTTGTATTAAGCATAATCGCAGCGTTCATCATAGGATTGATTGTAGCGGCAATAGCAGTTGCAATAGGAATTTCGATGATGGCGGGTGCAGGCTCGATTTAATTTTTATTTTTCTTTTTCTTCAAATTCTATTTTCCCATCCAAATAAATTCCCTTGCGCAGCTCTACAGGCCTCCAGCTGTCGATAACGAGCTCTGCATTGAGCCATTCTGCAAGCTCCTCAGGGTTGCCTATTGTTGCGGATAGGGCGATAAGCTGCACATTCTTCAGAATCTCCCTTAGGATTGTAAGCAGGATCTCCAAAGTCGGGCCTCTGCCCGGATCGTTCATCAAATGAACTTCATCAACAATAATGGTTTTGACATACTTAAGCCACGGCGTATGGTGCCTTATCAATGAATCCAGCTTTTCAGCAGTGCATATTATGAAGTCATAATCTATAAGGTAGGAGTCTGCAGAATCAATGTCGCCAATAGAGAGGGCTATTTTAATGAATTTGCCGTATTTGTTTGAGAATTCTTTGAATTTTTCATTTGCCAATGCCTTTAACGGAACAATGTAGATTGCTTTTCCCCTGCCTTCCATTATTGAGCTTATGGCAGCCAACTCTGCAACCAATGTTTTGCCGGATGCGGTTGGCGTGCAGACCAGAAGATTCTTTCCTTCAAGAAGGCCTTTGCTTATTGATTTTTCCTGGCAGGGCCTTAATTCCTTTATGCCTGACTGCTCCAGGGTGTTAAATAAGTCTTTGGGGATTTTGGATTTGATATCTGTTAGGTTCATAAGCATAGATAAAAATCAATGCATTATTAAACTTTCGCCTGCCATCTCTTTTGGCTTTTTCAATCCCATGATCTCGAGGATAGTTGGGGCAACATTCTTCTGGCCGCCATTTTTTAATTTTATCTTCTGCAGCTTTTCGTCTTTTGAAATAATTATGAAATTTATAGGGTTTGCAGAATGCGCCGGGCATGGTGTTCCGTCTTTGTAGAGCTTTTCCTCTGCAGAGCCGTGGTCTGCTGTCAAAACTGCAACATAACCATTTTCAAGCGCAGCATTTATGACTTTTCCCTGGCATTCATCAACCACTTCAACGCATTTTATTATTGCTTCTTTTACAGCAGAATGGCCGACCAAATCGCAGTTTGCAAAATTAATAACAACAGAATCGTATTTTTTGGATTTGATCTGCTTTACAGCCTCATCAGCAACTCCATAAGCGCTCATTTCCGGCTTCAGATCATATGATGGAACTTTTGGGCTCGGTATCATTATCCTTTCTTCGCCTTTATTCGGGACTTCAATCTGCGAATTGAAAAAAAAGGTTACGTGGCCGTATTTCTCGGTTTCTGCCAGCCTAAGCTGTTTTAAATTGTGCTGCGCTATAACATTCCCCAAGTTGTTTTTTATTTTTTCTTCGCTAAAAGCAAATGGGCAATTAAATGTTTTATCGTATATCGCCATTGTTGTAAAAAGAATTTTTGGCTGCGCTTTTCTCTCGAATTCTGAAAAGTTCTTAAAAATAAATGACTTTGTCAATTGTCTTGGCCTGTCTGTCCTGAAATTAAAGAATATTACAGAGTCTTTGTCTTTTATTATTCCGTTTTCGTCAATGACTGTAGGCTGCATGTAATAATCTGTTTTATCCCCTCTTTCGTAAGCATTATTAACAGCTTCTTCTGCATTTTTTGCCTTAATCCCTTTTCCTCCAGTAAGCATTTCATAGGCAAGCTTTGTCCTGTCCCAATTTGAATCCCGGTCCATTGCATAATACCTTCCAACAATTGTTGCTATTTTGCCAATGCCTGTTTCTTTTATCTTCTTTTCAATTTCCTTTGCGTATTTTAATGCGGATTTCTCAGGAACATCTCTGCCATCAGCGATAAAATGAATATAGACTTTGCTTAATTTGAATTTTTTTGCCATTTCCATTAATGCAAAAAGATGATCTGTGTGAGAATGAACGCCTTCATCAGAGCACATTCCTAAAAGATGCAGGCTGGAATTATTTTTCTTTGCAAATTCCACTGCATTGACCAAGACTTTGTTTTTAAAAAAACTTTTATTTTTTACAGACCTGTTTATTAATTCGTACATCTGCCATACAATCCTGCCTGCGCCAATATGGAGGTGGCCGACTTCTGAGTTGCCCTGCGATCCTTCCGGCAGGCCGACAGCATTTCCAGAAGCAAGGTTTATGCAATGCGGATATTTTTTAATGTAAAAATCAAAATTTGGCTTTTTGGCCATTTCAATGTAATTCCCCGGGCCTTTTGGAGCAATGCCCCAGCCATCTGCGATAATTAGGACAACGCGGTGTTTTGGGTTCATTTTTTATCAATATATATTCCTAAAATCCTTGCCGGCATACCTTGCCTTTCCATCAAGCTCTTCTTCTATTCTGATCAATTGATTGTATTTTGCCAATCTCTCGCTTCTTGCCGGCGCTCCGCATTTTATCTGGCCACCTCTGATGCCAACAACAAAATCTGCCAAAAATGAATCTTCGGTTTCGCCGCTTCTGTGGCTGCATACTGCTGTCCATTTTTTCCTATGGGCCATGTTTATTGCTTCCAGTGTTTCTGCAACTGTTCCGATTTGGTTAAGCTTTATTAAGACGGAATTTGCTGCTTTCTTTTCAATTGCTTCCTTTATTCTTTTTGGATTTGTGACGAGGAGATCATCTCCTGTGATTTGTATTTTATTTCCGAGCTTTTTTGTCATCTCAGCCCAGCCTTCCCAGTCATCCTCTGCCATGCAGTCCTCCCAGCTTACAACAGGATATGCACTGACAACATCAGCATAATAATCAACAAGCTCGCCTGAAGACATTTTTTTGCTGTCGATTGTATAAATGCCGTCTTTGCAGAATTCAGATGAAGCAGAATCAACTGCAAACTTTATTGTATTCTCGTCATAGCCGGCTGCTTTTATAGCTTCTGCCATTGCATCCAGCCTTTCCTGTATTGACCTGAACTGCGGCGGCGCAAATCCCCCTTCATCCCCTATCAATGTTCCGCTTGAGCCAAATTTATTTTTCAATATTTTCTTAAGATGCGCATAAACTTCAGCAGCCATTCTTATTGCTTCCCTGAAATTTTTCGCGCCAACAGGCATTATCATGTGCTCCTGAATGTCATTTTCCTGGCCAGCATGCTTTCCGCCATTTATTACATTAAGCTGCGGAACAGGCAGGATGTATTCTTTTACCTTTGCAAGTTTTGCAATATAAGCGTACAAAGGCATTTTTTTGCTCATTGCAGCTGCCTTGCACACCGCCATTGAAACTGCAAGCGTTGCATTTGCCCCGAGCTTTGATTTGTTTTCTGTTCCATCAAGCTCAAGCATTGCATTGTCAATATCTTTCTGCTTTGCTGCATCCATGCTGAGCAATTTTTTGGCAATGATTTCGTTAACATTAGAAACTGCCTTAAGCACGCCTTTGCCGAGGTATTTTGAATTGTCTCCATCGCGAAGCTCTAATGCCTCATAGCTTCCAGTTGATGCTCCTGACGGGACCATTGCCCTTGATGTGCCTTTTTTTGTTACAATATCAACTTCAACAGTCGGTGTTCCTCTTGAATCAAGAACTTCTCTTGCTTTTATTGACTTAATTTCATTTGCCATATTATCACCACTTTACTAAATTCAATTATCCGATATAATTAGTGTCCTTGAACTTGCTTTTAATGCCCTTTAAGCTTGTCTGCTTTATAGCTTCGCTTAAATTTTTTGTCCTCTGGAGCATTTCTTTCTCGAGCTCATCTATGTCTTTTTCAAGCTTTTTCAGATTAAGGCCGAGATTCAGCTTTTTATCAAGAACTTTCAGGAGTTCCTGGCTTTCCTTGATGCCGACGTGCATCGGATGGCCGAATGTTTCAGCAAGGAGAGTAACAGCATTTATGTTTCTTCTTTTGGCCATGCCTAGCAGAACGCCTGAAACGCCGATTATCGGGCCGACAGTGCCATAAATCTTATCTTCCACATCAACGCCTTCTTTGTATTTTTTGATAATTTCTTTTGAATTGCCTGTGCAATAGACTTTTGATTTTTTTGGGGCAGACTGCAGCCCAATCCCGCCAAGTGTTATTATCTCCTTCACATTGCTCTTTTCAATTATGTCGAGTATTTTATCGCAGAACTCAAAACATGCACCTTCGCTGACAGGCTGTATATCCCCGCCCAAAAGCAAAAGGTCTCTTCTTTTATCATTGAATTTTTTGTAATACAGGCCTATCTGGGGCAGCTCGACAAGATTGTCTTCATTCACAAAAACAGAATGGGGAAAACTGTAAGAAAAGAAATCATAGGCTTTTTTTGCCTTAAGGTCGTCTATCAGAAAATCCTCTGCTATTTTTCCGACATTGCCTATTCCGGGCATGCCTTCTATAAGAATAGGATTGTTAAGCTTCGGAATTGCTGCAATCTTTTTAACATCCCACATTTAAAGCAACCTTTTTTTCTCAAGCTCTTCTTTTTTAACAGCTCTTCTGTATTCCCCATACTTGTCTTCAGGAGAATATTTTGGCGGCCTTGCGCTTACAGCCTTGCCGCCGCAGCTGCAAACTTCTTTTAACGTGTATTTTCCGCATTCAGCGCATTTTAAAATGTGCGCGCTCATTTTATTCTGACGAATTCGCCTTCGCCGTTCTTTTTTCTTATAAATGAAGTAGCATTATCCATTGCCGTGTTAAGCAACTTCTCCGCTTCCTTGTAATCATCGGCATTTACATCGACAACGTACTTGCCGCCTCCCTTGTACCTTATTGTAAGCTTGTCAGATATCTTTGCGTTTTTCAGGGCATCTTTTACTATCTCGATCCCATTCGGCTGGTAGCTTTTCAGCATAAGCTCGCCGTTTATCACAACCTGCTGTTTTTTAATCCTTGATTTTACAAGATCTTCCAAAATTTTTGCAGTTTTTTTCTCTATGCCTAATTCCTCCAAGCCTGCTTTGCCTTCAACAATGTCATAAAAACAGGCGTATATGCGGGAATATTTTTTAAAGATGATGCCTGCAATAGAGTCATATAATTTTTTAACATCAGTATTCAGCTCTTTTGCAGCCTGCTCGATTATCTTTTCTGCCAGCTGCTCTTTTTTAACCTGGTCCAGCTTGTTTTTCTTCTGGGTTTCTGTGACTCTCCTCAGAGAAAGGTCAATGTGCCCTTTTTCCGAGTCAATTCTCAGAACCTTGCAGACAACTTTCTTGTCTTTCTTTACAAAATCGTAGATGTTCCTTATTCTTCCAGGAGCAACTTCTGAAATGTGAATCATGCCGATTCTTCCGTATTCATCTAAGCTGCAGAAAACAGAATGATACTGGATATCAGTCACAGTGCACAAAACAAGCTCATCCTCTTCGGGAAAGCCGGTTTTTTTGAAAAACATTACTCAAGCACCTCTAGAACGCGGCCTTTTACGCGCGTCTTGCCTCCGGTCGGCTCTATCAATGGCTTGCCGCAGACAAGGCAGTTGACAACAGATGTTGATTTTCCAAAGCAGATCTGCTCATTCTTGCATTTAGCGCACCTTATCTTTATGAATTTGCTTGTTGGCTCTTTTAGTTTCATGTTTTAAACCCCCTTGATGTTGAGAAGAGAAAAAAGAGAGCTATTTATATAGTTTTCGAACTTACTGCTTGAATTCCACTTTTTTGGCTCTTATTCCTTTCTTTTGGATGTGCTGTTTCTTGCAGACCTTGCATTCGTATCTCAGATCCGTCTTCTTTGTCTGCTTCTTGCCCGTCATCTTGAATTTTGTGACAGCTGGCTTTGAATAACGGCCAAGATTTCCATGGCCCCTTGCCTGGCCTCTTTTTCTGGCCCTGTACTTGGATCCATAGGACATTGAAGAGGGGCTTCTTTTCTTGCCGAAGATTATAGTGTGCTCTGTATGCTTTTTGCAGTAAGGGCAGTAACGCTTTGTTGTTTTTGGCAGCTTCATGGCTTTGAGAAATAGCGGATTATTTAAAAGACTTTTGTTTTTTCAACCGGAATGCTTCCACAGCAGCTCAAACCATTTTCTGAAAGCAAGGGCAATGTCCTTGTTGTTTATCATGAATCCTGTTGGGTATTTCTCCTTCCACAAAACAATGGCAACTTTATCTCCGAATATATTCACAACTCCATTTGAATCATATCCTTTTGGCAGGACTTTTCCTTCAAAAAATTGCCTTTTTGCAATATGCTCTTCATGCTCTTTAACATCCTGCTTGTCGTATAATAGGATAAATTTCATTTTTTTCTTGATCCTTTCCCTTTCAAAATTTGGAATGAAATATGGCAGTTCTGTAAAGATTAAGCCTTTTGCTCCCAGAACATAAACATTTTTTCCTTCCCTGAGCATTTCTGAATGTATTGTTTTTAATCCTTCCTTGCCTTTATAGACTGAAGCATTTATTTCTTCTTTTTTCATTCCCTCTAAGCGTTTTAGTTCTGGTAGAATCTGGCTTATTGCCTCTTTCTTTTCATCA
>JACPBO010000046.1 GCA_016180285.1 Candidatus Woesearchaeota archaeon | reverse complement strand
GAAGATGGCACTAAAAACATTGTTGATGCTGCAAACGCAATAAAAGCAAAAGTTATTTACATTTCATCTGTCATTGTGATTGTTCCTCAAAATGTATATGGCAGAACAAAACTGGCCGGGGAAGAATATGTAAAAAATACGAAATATGGGTTTATAATATTAAGGCCTTCCTTGATCATCGGGCTTAGCCCCAATACAACTAATGACCGGCCATTTAACAGAATACTTCAAAATATTGATGAGAAAACACCTGCAATATATGATAATTCATGGAAATTTCAGCCTACATGGCTAGGCCATATTTCAGAGGTTATACAAATATCGCTTGAAAAAAGCATAACAAACGAGATCATTCCAATAGCTGTTTCTGAATTAAAATCCAGATTTGACATTGCAAGGAATATTTTATCATGTTTCAATATTTCAGTAAAGCCAAAAAATGAGAATGATAAAACTCCCGTCATAACTGTTACGCAAGATAAATTAAAACAATTTGGGCTTCCATGTTATACTTATTCAGAGATAATATCCAAAAGTGTAAACGAAATAAAGGGGAGAGAAAAATGAAGCACAAACAGGCAAATAGCATCTTTCATGTTATAAGGCTGGAGAAAGGAGAAAAGATAATTGAGGGCATTCTGGATTTTTGCAGCAAAAATAAGATAAAAAACGCTCTTTTCTTTGGATTGGGGGCAATAAGCAGAGTTGAGCTTATGCATTATGTTGTTGATACAAAGGAGTATTCTTCCAAAATTATAGAAGAGCCGCTGGAGATCGCGAATATGACTGGCAATGTTATGGTCATGGACAGCAAGCCAATACTTCATACGCACATCACAGTTTCTGACAAGGATATGAAGCCTTATGCCGGGCATCTGAAAGAAGCAACAGTTGCAGCAACATGCGAAGTATTCCTTGTAAAGCTGGATTCTGAAATAAGCAGGAAATACAGCGAAGAGATTGGCCTGAATCTTCTTGACATATAAAATGGATAAGAAATTGCTTGTTATAGGCATTGATCCCGGAACAACATCTGCTTATGCTGTGTTTGACATAAACAAGAATCTTATTAAAAAAGATTATTCAAAAGAGCACAATATCAGCAGAATAATCTCAGAAGTGATGAAGCTTGGAAAGCCTTTATTAGTCGGCTCTGACAAGAATCCGCCTTCGAATTTTGTTGTTGAGTTTGCAGCCAAAACAGGAGCTGAATTAATATGGCCTGATAAAGACCTGCTTGTTGAAGAAAAGAAAGAATTATCCAAAGATTTTATTTACAGCAATCCTCATGAGCTTGATGCTGTTTCTTCTGCATTGTTTGTTTTCAAAAGGCTGGCTGCATTGTTTACAAAGCTTGATATTTTTGTAAAGGAGAATAAAATTGAAAACATTGAAAATGAGCTGAAAGAAAAAGTTATCAGAGAAAAGATTTCAATGAAAACTGCTCTGGATGAGATAAAGAAGAAAAATGTTGTTCCCATATATGAAAGAAGAGAAATCATAATAAAACGGCAGCCAGAAGACTATGAAAAGCTGAGAAAAGAGCTTGAATTGGTAAGGGATTTCAATAAGAAATTAAACCAGAGAATAGAGATTTTGCAGGCGAAGAATAAAAAGCTGTTTGAAAGGATCAGCTCAAAGCCCGAAGCAAAGCCTGAAGGAAAATACAAGGAAATGCTCGGGTTCAAGGAAAACAAGATTTTTTCATTGTCAAAAATGAATAAACAGCAAGAGGAGGAATTAAATAAATTAAAAGGCGAGCTTAAGAATATTCATGGCTTTATTTCAAAGATTGGCGATGAGCATTTTCTTGCTAAAAAACTAAATAATTTCACAAATCAGGAATTTGAATCGAAAAATAAAATATTGAACATTGGAAATGAAGATGTTTTGCTTGTTGATGATCCAAATACTTACAGCGAAAAAATAATTGATTCTTTAAAATACAAAGTAAGGTTTGTGATATTCAAAAAAGAGCCGTCAAAGAAATTAAAGGATCAGTTTATCTTTATTAATTCAAAAGATGTTCAGATCGAGGAAAACAGCTATTTTGCAATTGCCAGCAAAAAGGATTTTAAAAGGCAGAAAGAGAAGGCAGATATATTGAATAAGGTTGTGCAGGAATATAGGAAAGAAAAAAGGGATTAAATTTGCAGCTTATCAAAATCCAGCATCATCTTCTTCCCGGTTTTAATGTTCTTTGCGCTTATCTTCTTACCTGTGCCCAGGATCTCCACTTTCTCTCCCTTGTAGGTTATGATATCGCCTTTCTTGATCGCTGAAGGAGTGAATTTCACACTAACGCGGTGCACTTCCTTGCTTGTCTGCCTGTCCATTGTGAAAAGCCTTGTGGTGATCAAAAGCTCACCCCTAAAATGCTTCTTTAATCTTTTGCCCAATTGTATCAGGAATCCGTTGTTGCTCAGATAAAGGTCAACCCCTTTATCAACATCAACTGCTTTCGCTACAAATACGCTTTCGCTTTTTTCCCTGTCAATCTGCGCTTTGACAAAGTTTATGATTTCTTCAGTCGGGTTTCTCAGCTGAAGCGTTCCTTCGTAATAATTTTTATTCATAATTTCATATAAAAACCGATATATTTATAATATTTTTCATTATTTTCATGATGAATGAGCAATGTCCAAAAACAAGGTGCAAAATACGCCTCACTAATTGACAATATCGGAAAGCTCTTAGAGCAGGGCAGAAGGCAGGCATACCAGGCGGTCAATTCTATACTTGTAAAGGCATACCGGGAGATTGGAAAAAGAATTGTCGAATACGAGCAAATGGGCAAAGAAAAAGCAGAGTATGGCACTGCACTTTTAGATAATCTTTCAAGAGACTTAGTTAAAAAATTTGGAAAGGGATTTTCTAGAGACAACTTAGAGAAGATGAGAAAGTTTTACCATCTCTTCAGGAATTCCGAGACACTGTCGCGGAAATTATCTTGGAGCCATTACTGCCTCTTGTTGAGGATAGAAAACAGAGAGCAATAAAAATGAAAAAAATAATTAACTTTTTAAAAAAAACATGGCACTTCATATGGCATGAAGACAGCCTGCTGAGCTGGATCGTCAATATAATACTTGCATTCGTTCTTATAAAATTCATAGTCTATCCCGGATTGGGCCTGGTCCTCGGAACATCCCACCCAATAGTTGCAGTTGTTTCATCAAGCATGGAGCATCATCAGCAATTCGAAGAATGGTGGGCTTCCAATGCGTTGTGCGAGTCAGGGGCGTGCAGCCAGGGCCAGTTTTACCATAATTACAACATTACAAAAGAGGATTTCCAGAAATATCCGCTTGCAAAAGGCTTTAACATAGGAGACATAATGTTTTTGATGAAAGCCGATCCAAAAAGCGTAAAACTAGGGGATATAATTGTTTTCAGAAGCCCATATAGGTCTGATCCGATAATCCACAGGGTTGTCAAGAAATGGGCAGACGGCAATATTTATTATTTCAGGACAAAAGGCGACAACAATGCAGGACATGTGCAGGATGAGCTGCAGATAACTGAAGCGCAGCTTGTTGGAAAAACCCTTTTCAGGGTTCCTTATCTGGGTTATGTGAAAATCGGCTTTGTGAAGTTTTTATGCGTGTTTGGAAAATTTAATTTTTGCGTGAGGTGAATAAAATGTTCTGCCCGAAATGCGGCTCTATAATGGTGCCTAAAAAAGGAATTTGGCAATGCTCGTGCGGCCATAAGGATAAAGGAAAGGAAAGCTTGAAGCTGAAAGATGAGCCAAAAAAAGAAGCCAAGAAAGATATAATGTTTGGCGTTGTGGATGCTGACAAGGAAGTTTTGCCATTGACAGATGCAGAATGCGACAAATGCGGCCACAGCAAGGCATATTTCTGGACAATGCAGACAAGAGCTGGAGATGAAGCTGAAACAAGATTTTACAAGTGCGAGAAATGCAGGCACGTATGGAGAGAATATAAGTAAAATTTAGTTTAAGCGCCTTCCACCACGCATCATATCGATCGATTAGGTGTTCAAAATAGCCGATTAGAAATATTTATAAATAATAGAATTTACTGATATATTGAAATGGACAAATTAGAAAAAGTACTTTGGACACTGGTTGTTTCATCATTCGTAGCTACGATATCTCTCCCTATTGTCGATTACATGCGCCATAAAAGCAGACAGCAAAAACCTTCTAATACAAACCAGATCAGGTACCGCAATAATGAAGTACGTCATGCTTTTGTTTATGCTATGGTTCTTGAGTGGGATAAAGACTATTCCAAAATAGAAAAAATTTCTGCTAGGCTGGGTTTTTATAATGATTTTTTGAAATTTGGGGTTAGTTTGGACAATCTTAAGCCAATATATAAAGAATTGCAGGAATTGACCGGTCTTCCTAATGAAGAGATTGACACTCACATTAAAAAATATGGTATAGCGTTAGATGAACTTAGATTGGCTGAAAAAAGAGGTAACAAGGAAGACGAAGAAAAAGTTAGAAAAGATCTGATATCGATTATTGATAGCATAAGATATTTGTAAATATTCCATAAAGTTTATTTAGAGGGATAAAAAATGAATAATTTTTCAGATTTCTTAAAAGACAAGGAAAAAATAAAGATCATTGCAAAGCCCAATTCTTCTAAAACAGAGATCATCTGCTATGATCAGGAAAAAGGCGCATTAAGGCTGAATGTGAAAGCTCATCCTGAAGAGAACAAGGCGAATATTGAAATCATAAGGTTTTTTAAAAGATTATTGAAAAAAGATGTAAAAATAATCTATGGATTGAAAGACAAGGAGAAGACCATTAAGATAAGATGACGCTTCGTTAATTTTATATAAGGGTGCATGATTCTCTCCCCATGCAATATACTTATCGCTTGTCTGAGAGAGCAATAGATGTTTTAGCCCAATTAGAGCAGCCTTCAAAGAAAACAATCGAAAGGCAGAAATCCGAGGAGTATTTAAATGAAGTTGGAACAGATTTTAAAACAATACAGAAAAACCTTGGACTTTCAATACATCAATTGAGGAGATTGCTGCAGGAAGAGCTTTATGGCGTAGTTGGCGTTTTCTTTCAGAGATTTGATGGGCATTGTTCAACCATTTATATCGGAACATTTCCGGATTTTGAGCAACTTCGTGCTATTAGTGATAGCATAGAGAAAGAAGGGTTTGATGCGAGGTATACAGAGTCTGGGAGAGTTTACAAATCAAAATCAAAAATAATCTCAAGGCAGAAGGGGCTGTATATCCCTGAGTGCATTCAAGAAAAAGTTGAAATGGCTGTTGACAATGAAAACCTGTCATTTGCAGGTGAAATTGAACCATCTACATTGCCAATTCTCGAACATGTTTTAAAAAAATCTTTGGATTTAAGAAGCAAACACGGGAATAATTGGTATCCTGTCTTTTCAGACGCATCTATAGCCAGAGATTTGAACATGCCGTTAGAAGAAGTACAGCATGCCACATCAGATGGAACTGGAATTCTGTGCGAAGAATATCAAATGGTTACTTGTAGAAAATGGCGAAAACGCTTTTTCCTGCCTAGCTGCAGATATGGGACTGTAGAGGATTTATTATATCAAAAACCTTTTAAATAACTAAGATTTTATTGCTGTTTATGACAAAAGCAGTCATATTTGACAGGGACGGGGTAATACTTGATTCTGAATCAGCAAATATAAAGTCTGCGGTTGAAGCATTCAATGAATTGGGAATATCAATAAAAGAAGAGGAAAAAGATCGGATTGCGGGCAGACATCCTAATGATTATAAAAAATTCTTCTTGGAAAAGTATGATTTTTCTTATGAAGAATTTAGAAAAATTCAAAGAAAAACATATTATGAGCTCTTAGAATCAACTCCTTTTTTTGTAAAAACAATTTCTTTGATCAAAAAATTGCATGAACTAAAAATACCTATTGCACTAACTACTTCTTCTAATTTGAAAAGTACTTTGCAAGTTTTAAAAAAAGCCGATTTAGAAAATATTTTTGATGTTATAGTCACATTTGAAGATTATAAAAAGAGAAAGCCAAATCCAGAATCATATGAGATAACTGCAAAAAAATTAGATTTAAACCCGAAGGATTGTGTCGTAATAGAAGATTCATCTGTGGGTGTAGAAGCTGCAAAAAATGCAGGAATGAAATGCATTGCTATCCCGAACAAATATACTGAAAGGCAAGATTTTTCCAAAGCAGATCTAGTTGTTGATTCAGCAGATAAAATAAATATCCGTTTGCTTAATAGCATATAAAAATTAGTATAAATCAACTTATGCTTTCAAATAAATCTTTATGTCAAGCAGACACTAAGATTTACTTATGTTTTGAATATGTCATGAGAATATTTTATCATGATGATCAAAGTCCTCAAGCGTTACTGTTTTTGTTATTTCATCAACATAAAAAGTAAGAACAAAATGGCTGTCGATATGGACCTCTTTCAGATTCTGAAGCGGTGCCCTTAGATTCTTATAATGTTGCGGGTTTAAAACAATTTCCTTGGCTTTTTTCATTATCATTTCATATTGCTTTCTATTTCTCTTAAAAACTTTCGCAAGCTTTTTGTCAAGTTCGGGCTTGATATGAAGAACGTACATGTTTGCTCGCGGCTATTTTTCATACCTTTTTCTAAGGTTTTCTACAGTTCCAACTTTGATAGAAGGCTGTTTGTGTATTCTTAATGCCTTTTTAATGTACTCGGGCTTTAGTTCGGGCTCCAGAATTTCTTCTTTATACTGCTCAGCCATAATTTCAATTGCCTGACTTTTATCCTTTAATCCAAATTTAGCCTTGAGGATATTCAGCACCCTGTTGGCATTATCATTTATGTTTATTATTGCTTGCACCATAATATCACCTTAATATGGCATTAATACAGAATTAATATATAAATATTTCTGTTTTTCTCGCTTAAGCTTTCAAATAAATCTTCGTATCCGGAACATTCAGCTTCACAAGCTCAACCCCTGCTTCTTTGAATAATTCAATTGCATCCTTGTCAGGGTAATCGCTGAATGTGACAAATCTTTTTACTTTGGAATTGACGATCATCTTTGCGCATATGTTGCAAGGCGAATGAGTGCAGTACATTGTTGATCCTTCTGTATGCTTGCCGTGCAATGCTGCCTGTATTATTGCATTCTGCTCTGCATGGACTGCCCTGCATATCTCATGCCTTGTTCCGGAAGGAATTTTAAGCTCATCCCTTAAGCAGCCAAGCTCAAGGCAGTCTTTGCAGCCTCTGGGAGCTCCATTATATCCTGTGCTTATGATGTGCTTGTCTTTAACTAAAACAGCTCCTACATTGTGGCGCTGGCATGTAGCTCTTTCGCCGACAACTGCAGCTATCTTTAAGAAATATTCATCAACACTCGGCCTTGTTGTTTTTCTTTCTCGTTGCTGTTGTTCCTGAACTTGAATTTCTTTTTGCATTATTTCTTTAGATAATTGGATAGCATATATGGTTGTAAGAAAACTCTTGGCTTCCTCTAAAGTAAAAGGCGTGTTTCCGAAATGGCTTTCCCACTCAAACTGAAGTGCGTCTAAACTATTCTCTTTACACAAATTCAAAATAGGTTTCGGCAACCTTTGTAATATGCTCTCATTATTTATTGTTTTTGGTTTTATTTGCATTTTAACATTTTTTAACAACAAGTTCATCTATTTTCTTTCTTAATTCAGCAATTGTTCCGTCATTTAAAATAACTTTGTCAGCCATTTTCATGCATATCCCGAGCTGCTGCTTTGTTTTGTCCTGGCTGAACTCTTTCTGCTCCTGTTCCCTGAACTGCTCCAGTGTTTTGTAAGCTTCCTGCCTTCCAAACCTGTCTTTTAGCCGTTTATATCTCAATTCAATCGGAGCATCAACAGCAATGAAAATGAAATTTTTTAATTTTTTCAGCTCTTTTACTTCTTCAGCATTTCTTATTGAATCTATAATTGTGTTTTTTGATAAATCTATTTTTTCAGCGATCCTCTTTGCAAGTATATTCGCCCCAAACTCTGATCTCAGCTTATTGCCCATGTTTATTAAGCTTTCCCTTGTTTCGGGAATATTCTGTTTTTTCAGCTCTTCCCTGATAGCATCGGATAAAGAAAAATAAGCAAATCCCTTCTGCTTCAGATAATCAGCAGCAGTTGTTTTTCCAGCTCCGTTTGTTCCTGTAAGTCCGATTATGATCTTGATGCACCCCAGAACAATGTCTTATATGTTTATTTATATAGTTTGTGAAAAAAGAGCATCTAGTTAAATTTATATATGTCTTATGGTTATGTTGTTCATTATGAAAAATTTAGCACCAAAAATAACAAGACAAAGATTGGTAATCGAAGGGTTCTTCGAAATTAATGTGACTAGAAAGGTAATGGTTGAATTTTTTAATGGAATCACTAGAAATTTAAATCTTAAAATGTATGGAAAACCGATAATATATGCGACAGGGAAAAAGGGAAAGGCAATAAATCAGGGATTTGATGCGTTTGTTCCATTAATAGATTCTGGAATTGCATTATATGTTTGGGGGAATGCTAAATTTTTTTCAACTGTTATTTACACATGTAAAAAATTCAATGAAAGAGAAGCAGTTAACTTTACAAAAGATTTCTTTAAAGCAAAGAAGACCGCATACAAATCGTTTTAAGACCGTCATCTCGTTTCAGCAAAATAAATACTGAATCTAAAACCATAAAGCATATAAACAAGATATCTAAAATCCATATTGGGGGTTTTATATGAAAGCATATCTTGAGATCATTAAGAGAATTCTTGATGAAGGAGTTGTCAAGAAAGACAGGACTGGAACAGGCACCGTCGCTATTGCAGGGGCTATGTTCCAGCATGACATGGCCGAAGGCTTTCCTTTGCTTACCACTAAAAAAATCCCTTTAAGGCTGGTTGCGTCTGAGCTAGAGTTTTTTATTAAAGGCATTTCAGATAAAAAATGGCTTCAGGAGAGAAACAACCATATCTGGGATGAATGGTGCTCTCCGGAGATAGTTCCTTATTCCCATGATGAAGCAGCAAAAAAGCGAATGATGGAAGAAAGGGATTTAGGGCCGATTTATGGATGGCAGTGGAGGCATTTCGGGGCAAAGTACGAAGGCTATGACAAGGATTATAATGGGAAAGGAGTTGACCAGCTTAAAAGACTAGTTGATGATTTAAAAAATAAGCCGCACAGCAGGCAGATGTTAGTGCTGGCATGGAATCCGGTTGATGTAAACAAAGTAATACCTCCTTTCTGCCATTATGGCTTTCAGGCAACAGTGCTGAATGATAAATTAAATCTCATGTGGAACCAGAGGTCTGTTGACAGCGCATTAGGCCTGCCTTTTAATATTGCGAGCTATGGGTTATTGCTGCATCTGCTTGCTAAAGAAACCGGCCTTAAAGAGGGAAAGCTTGTTGGCTTCTTGGGAGACACGCACATATATTTAAATCATATTGAAGGATTGAAAGAGCAGCTTAAAAGAGCGCCATTCAGGCTGCCTTCAATAAAAACAGAGAATTTCAAGTCCATATTTGACTGGAAATTTGAAGACACAAAAGCTGAAAATTATGAGTCTCATCCAACAATAAAATTTGAGATAGCGGTGTAAGAAATGACTGAAATAATCGTGATTGTTGCAGTTGCTCAGAACAATGTGATCGGCAATAAAGGTGATATTCCCTGGAGAATACAGGAGGATTTCCAGCATTTCAAGGAAGCAACATGGGGCCATCCCTGCATTATGGGCGATAAAACTTACGAGTCATTGCCTGAAAATGCAAAGCCTCTTCCCGGAAGAGAGAACATTGTGCTTACTTTTGACAAAAGCTACAAACCGGAAGGAACAACAATATTCTTTGATTTCAATGAAGCAATAGAGTACTGCAGGAAAAAAGGCGTGGAGAAGGCATTCATTACAGGAGGGGCAAGCATCTACAAGCTTGGATTAAAAATAGCAGATACATTTGAGCTGACGAGGATATACAAAGATTATGAAGGCGATGTTTTATTCCCTGAAATTAATTTCAATGAATGGGAGCTGATCAAGAAAGAAGATAAGGAAGGAAAAGATAAAAAAACAGGGGAAAATGTTAAGTTTTCTTTCCTGACTTACAAGAGAAAGAGAAAATGAAAACAGAAGAGCTGAAATCATCAGACATCGAAGTGTATAATGCAATCCAAAACGAATTAGAAAGGCAAAGAACAGAATTAAACATGATCCCTTCTGAAAGTTATGCAAGCAGGGCTGTTCTAGAGGCAGTTGGAAGCGTGCTTAACAATAAGTATGCTGAAGGCTATCCTAAAAAAAGATATTATCAGGGAAACAGGTATTGCGATGAAATAGAGCTTATTGCAATCGAAAGGGCCAAAAAACTGTTTAATGCAGAGCACGCAAATGTGCAGCCAAATTCAGGAAGCCCTGCAAACATGGCAATTTATTTTTCTGTGTTAAATCCCGGCGAAAAAATAATGGGCATGGACTTGAGCCATGGCGGCCACTTAACTCATGGAAGCCCTGTAAATTTCTCAGGAAAGCTTTTCAGCTTTGCGCATTACGGCGTTGACAAAGAAACTGAAATGCTAGATATGGACAAAGTGAGGGAAATTGCGCTGAAAGAAAAGCCAAAGATGATTGTTTCAGGCTATACTGCATACCCAAGAACAGTTGATTTCAGAAGATTTAATGAAATAGCCCAAGAAATAGGGGCATATTCAATGGCAGACATATCCCATATTGCCGGGCTTATAGTCGGAGATGTTCATCCTTCTCCGCTGCCGTTTACAGATTTTGTGATGACAACAACGCACAAAACATTAAGAGGCCCAAGAAGCGCCATCATTCTTTGCAAAGAAAAATATGCAGCTCAGCTGGACAAGGCAGTATTCCCTGGCTTGCAGGGCGGCCCTCATGAGCACACTATAGCCGGAAAGGCTGTGTGCTTTAAGGAAGCAATGGAGCCTGAGTTCAGGCAGTATGCATTGCAGATTGTAAAAAATGCAAAAGCTCTTGCAGAAACACTCATGGCTAAGGGCATAAAGCTGGTTTCAAACGGGACAGACAATCATCTGATTTTAATTGACCTTATCAAGACAAAATCAATTGGAAAACAAGGCATGGGCAGGGAAATGGCTGTTGCGCTTGAAGAAGCAGGAATAGTCCTTAATGCAAACACAATTCCATTTGACCCTTCAACTCCATTCAAGCCATCCGGACTAAGATTAGGAACCCCTATACTGGCGCAGAGGGGAATGAAAGAAGATGAAATGAAGCAGGTCGGAGAATGGATCGCAGATATTATTGAGCATCCAACTGATGCTGCATTAAAGCAGAAAGTAAGGCAGAATGTTCTTGATCTTTGCAGAAGGTTTCCGGTTTACTGAGCAAGTCGCAGATAGATTTATAAAATTATCAAGATCATCTAAACACATGTTAACGAGAATACTTGATACTTCGGGCATAGATATGGCTGATCCGGAAATTAAATCTGAATTAGAAACTGATTTAAGAAGAATGGACAGATTAAAACATGAAAATATTCCTGAAGGAGTTAACACATATAGGGTAAAAGTATCTCCTTCTACCAGAACTTACATGCCTGGATTGCATAGGTTCAGATTTGAAATCAGATATGGGAATATGAAGGATAGTGAATTTGAACCTAAAGGCGAAACTGTATTCCATCAAACTGAAACGCTTCCAATGATATAGCGCCTTTTCGCCATCTAAAATTCAGATAAGCGCGTATATTTCACAGCCCTAGCTCTTTATAGAACAGAATATAATTAAGGAGCCGGGGCTTTGTATTCAAATTATATCTAAGTTGTGGTATCAGTATATAAAATTTATATCTTACTTTTGAACTATGGATGGTAAACTTATAGAAAATTTCAAAAGAGACTTTTTAGCAATAAAGGAAAAAGGATGGATTCCTTCAAATCGATTTCATGACACCGGAATAGGCAAGACTTTTGAAGATTTTATTGGAGTAATAGAGAATAATAAGGCTTCTGCAGATTATAAGGGAGAAATAGAATTAAAGTCTACTAGAGAGTTATCCGAATCAATGATTACTCTATTTACTAAATCTCCTAATCCTCGCGGTGTAAATACAAAGTTAAGAGAAAGATTTGGTTATTTTGATGAAGAATATAAAGATATGAAAATATTACACACTACTTTTTCTGCTGACAAATATAATGCCTGTAAAAGCAAATTTTGTTTTGGATTGGAGATTGACGAACAAAATAAACGGATTGACATAAAAGTAAAACAGATCGACGCAGATAAAATTGAGGAAATAGAGGCTTATTATCCATTTGAATTATTAAAGAAAATAATAGAAACTAAATGCAAGAGCATTATTCTACTTGATGCCGAATCAAAAAAAGAGAAAGGGGCAGAATCATTTAAGTTCAATAAAGCAATTTTGCTTACTGGATTGACATTTGATGGTTTTTTGAAAGCTGTAAAAGAAGCCAGCATAAAATACGATATAAGATTGGGTGTTTATAGGAGCGGAAAAAATTTAGGCAAAACACACGACCACGGTTCTGGTTTCAGGATTGTAAGAAATAGTATTCCAAAAGTGTTCAAAGTTGAAGAAATTTGATTATTGTTTCTCAATAATAACTATCCATTCTTCGTTCATGGTTGCAGCATGATTGCCGGCTATGTTTGT
>JACPBO010000045.1:5607-18282 GCA_016180285.1 Candidatus Woesearchaeota archaeon | reverse complement strand
ATACGCTGCTGAAGAGCCTGCTGGGCCTGCTCCGACAATAATGGCATCATAATTTTGCATCTTTTTTCCCTTCAAGAAACTCCATAAAACAGCCATTTTTAGTTAGTTTTCCGTTAAAGCCCAAACCCAAGTGGATGGCTGCCTCTTCATAGGATGGCATGCACCTTCTGCACGCATAGCTTCTTGCTTCTGTTTTGGTAAATCCATACTTTTCAGCCAACTGCATGAAAGGCGGTAAACATCCGCAATTCGGGTTTTCAATCCTATATTTAGATAGATCTTGGATTACAGCCGCATCTGATGTATCAAATTCGTTTAGCAGCGCTTCCAATTCTTTGCCCAAGGCCTCTGCCTTATTTGATAATTGCGCTAATTTTTCAACTTTGACATTGTATGCAGAATTTTTTGCAGAAAGGTCTATGACTTTTCTTAACTCTTCATCCCCGCCTCTTTCTCTGATGGCTTGGCAAATGCCCAAAATATATCCTGTTGTTCTTAATTTTAATTTATCATATTTCTGTTTCCAGATATTTGTTTTTGCCATGGCAAGACCTACTTTTCATCATCATTGTTTTTCTTTACAGGACAATTCTGAACAATTTCTGAAAGTCCGCTAGCTTTCTTTTCGCTATTTTTTTCAGTTTCTTTTCTTTTATAAATTTGATATCCTGTTCTGATGCCTTCAGATACAAAATTTAAGGTAGTTATCAACATTCCTCCAAGAATCACTCCTTTAGCAATGCCATCATGTCCATAACTTGCTGGAACCAATGCAGCAAGATCAGATACCAGATATCCTCCAAACATATTAAGGCCTATTGGAGTCCAATAATCTCCATTACATTCTCTCATAGTCCCCTTGATTGTTTTCATTATTTGGCCATTCATTTTTATCATCCTCGCTATTTGATTTGACTACTAAATAGAAGTAATAAAATTTATATAAAACTTTTTACCATTTTTTACGCTAAATACGAAAGATTTAAATAAAATAAATGTAATTAGATTAAAAATGGCTGATTTTATTGGCATGGTTGTTGAATCTGCCTATGGCAAAGAAGTTAAAGTAGATCTTAAAGATAAAAAGATACTTGGGGCATTAGCTGTAAATGCCAGGCTGAGCCCCAGCGAGATTGGGAGGATTGTTGGGCTGTCGAAAGATGCTGTAAGATACAGAATCATACAATTAGAGAAAAAAGGCATAATAAGGGGCAGCGTTGTCATCTCAAACCCGTCAAAAGCGGGCTATTATCTGCATACTGTATTGCTGAAGCTTGAAAACCTGTCTGAGGATCGGGAGAATGAATTAATTAAATTTTTTGCGGCTTTTCCTTTGGGAATATGGTTCGGCAAGTGCAGCGGCAGGTGGCATTTTGTTTTTGAAGTCATAGCTAAAGACATAAGGCAGTTTGACAGGATAATGCAGAAAATAAAATCAGCCTGCGGAAAAAGCTTAAAGGATTATGAAAGCCTGACAGCATTTAACCTGGTCAAATATGTTGATTTGCCGGATGATTTCTACAAAAATCTTGGATTGAAGTTTGAATTCGAAAGAAAAAGCATTGCATTCGCAAAGGAGATCAAAAAAGAAATAATCGAATTTGATTATGAAAAGCAGATAAAGCTCGATTTAACAGATGCCAGAATATTAAAGGCTTTGTCTAAAGATGCCTGCACCCAGATATCAGATATAGCAAATAAAACTGGAATTCCGAGAGATACTGTAGTCAATCGCATAAGGAGCATGGTCAATAATAAGTTAATAATAGCATTCAACCCGATTATAAATCTCACTTATCTGAAATATCATCTTTATGCGGTGTTTTTTCATCTGGCTAACCTGACAGATGAAAAGGAGAAGGAATTTTTTAATTACATGTCTGTGCACCCTTTTGTTGCATACGGCGCAAAGATGATGGGAAAATATGAAGCGCAGATATTTTTAATTGTAAAGGATCCAATGCACATGCATGAAATAATGATGGAGTTCAGAAGAAAGTTTTCAAGCATTATCGAAGACTATGAGCCTCTGCTGGTCATAAAAGACTATAAATATAATTTCCTGCCGGAAGGAGTTTTTCCTAAAATTATCTAGGCTCTTCCCTTGCTTTCTCCCATTGCGATCCCTGCTGCGATCAAATGCGCTACCCTCAAAGGCTCCGGGATAAAAGAATGGGTGCAGCTTATTTTTAAGATCTGTCTTGCTTTATCTAAATTTAAGCCAGCCAGCTGGACATATATCTTTCCAATCTTAACAACATCGCCTGCTTTCTTTATCAGTTTTACTTTGCTTTCTCTTTTTATTTTTCTCAAGGCAGCAAATATTTTCTTGAAATCAGGATAATCCCTTATAATAACAATAACAGGAATTTTTGTTCTTTTATTCAGTTCATTAACATCAACAACATTGAAGCCGCCCATTGCAATTCCGTTAAGGGCAATGCATCTTATCTGTGATTTAAATTTAGACTTTTTGATCATTTTAATCAATTTGCCAGTTGAATCATCGCCGTCAACCTTTATCTTGGTTGACATAACGCCATCCATAAAATTGCCGCCTCTGAAAAGAACGCCAATAACCAAGTTGCTGCCTTTCTTGAACTTCTCAAAAGGCGAATCATCAATTCCTAAAATGCGGATTTCTTCTTTCATCTTGGTCGTTTCATAAGGTTTTTTTATTCAATTTGCTCAGCACCAGCTCTTTACTTAGTGTTTTATCAATATCCTTCAATCTGCTGACAAAGGTCGCTGCATTATCGAGTATTTTTGCAACTTCAATTTCTATTTGATTTTTGTTCAGGGTTATCATGCTTTATTTGCCTCTGTTATCAATCTAAATAAAATATCGTCGCCATAAAAAACTATCGGGGATTCTTTATAAATTTCAGTTGCTATGCTGAGTTTTGTTTTGTCTTTCAAATCTTTCATGAAATCTGTTACACTTTGTTCAATAACATGAAATCTCCTCTGATATGGTGCATTTTGTTCATCTAAGAATTTTTTACAGCCTATACTATTAAGTCTTGTTGTATCAGCCGTAATAAATAATATGTCTACATCAGAATCCTTTTTCTCTTCACCTTTTGCATAAGAACCAAAAACAAGGCAAACAAAGATGTGAGCAATATAATTTTCTGCTATTGCCTGCCTAACAGCCTCCATTATAAGGTTATGTTCTATTGAGTGCTTTTTCCTAAATTCTCCTAATGCGATGTAGTAATTATACTCCTTTAAGTATTCAATAAGTTCGTCGTTAGAGTAATTAAGTTTGCAAATATTGTAATTCCCTATTTTTTCTTTTTTTATTATTCCCTCTTTGAATAGCGTACTTACAGAATCATGAACATTCTTATAGTCTGTTTTTATATTCTTGGCCAAATCTTTGATAGTGATGCCTTTTTTATTTATAAACAGATTATGAACTGCCTTAAGGCTCAGCATGCTTGGTCGGCTAGCATTTTTTCTCACCATGAGAACAGGAAAATTATGCCTCTATTTAAAGTTTTCGGTTTAATTACCATACGAATATGGTATTTATACCATACCTATTTCAAGTGTTGTTTAAGCTTGGGGATTACAAGATAAGCTATAAACGCGCAAAGTATTATTATAAACCAAAATAATAGCAATATCATGCATGTTATAATTGATTTGAGTTGCGGATTTCAAATAAAAAGGGGTTTGGTTTCAATATCAATTAACTTCTGGTAAATGTTTTTCAACAACATTGACTATGAATCTATAATAATCCCATCTGGGTTTATCATAAGGCTCGTTGGGCGGATCCCCAATATCAATTGACCTCCCTATTGGTTTTTTTAACTCTTCTATTAATTGTCTTTTGCTTGTTATTTTAAAATACTGTATGAAGTGAAAAACTGTGCGTAGTTGTTCTCTATTCAAGGGTAATCGTGAAAAGCTTACATGACTTCTGAATTTTTCCCATCGAGTTAAACCAAACATATCACACCTCATTTAACAGGCTTATTTAGTACCATAAAAACCTTTTGCCCCTATTTTCTGATTTTTCTTCTTTTATCATTTCATTTCCTTTAATTTAGGAATTACAAGATAAGCTATAAACGCGCACAGTATTATTATAAACCAAAAGTAAAAGGTGCTTATTGCTCCAAAAACAAAAAGAATGAGATTAATGACAATCACAACTGAAAAAACTATTGCCATCAGCTTAATCGGTTCATTGATCATTTTATCTTCCTGCAGAAGCTTAAAAATCCTGTGTGACCGATGCCTTTTGTCTTTGGCCTTACTTTCCTTTCGTCGATTTCCCATTCCCTTTCGATTATTTCAATGGTTTTTGCATGAATAAATCTTTCATCCTTATTGATTGCATTCACAAAGTCCATCATCTGCGGAACTGAGGGCGAGTAGGAAACAACAAAGCCGCCAACCTTTAACGCCTCATAAGAGCTCTTTATTGCATTCCACGGCGAAGGCAGGTCTAATGTTATTAAATCAACATTTTTCTCGTCAATGCCTTCATAAATATCCTTGTTTTTTATTTTTAGATTATTCAATCCCAGGAATTCCTTATTTTTTTTGACTATCTTTAAAAAATCTTCCCTTATATCATAAGTTATGGCTTCCTTGCATATATGCGCTAAAAAACAAGCCAATGCGCCTGATCCGGCTCCTGCATCAACAACAACAGAATTCTTGTTTATTCCTGTCTTCGAGATTATTGCTGCAATGTCCTTTAAAGATATTATCTGGGCTTCCCTTGCGATCCTTTTGTAGTCGTCCATAAAGCCCGACGTAAATATGCAGAATTTCTTTCCTGTGTTTGTTGCTATTTCGCTTCCGTCTTTCTTTTTCAGGTCAGCTTTTGAAATAACTCCGTCTGCTGTGTGAAAATCCTTGGTTAAATCCTCAACAAAGTAAGTCTTTTCTTTTGAAATAACAACATCTCTGTCTAATTCAGCAATATGCTCTTTTTTCTCCTTCTTTATCAGAATTTTTCTTATTGTTTTCATGTTTTTGATTATAAAAAGGGCCCGGTGGGACTTTCAAAGCCAAAGTTTTGAACCTTCAGCCAATTTGAACCCACAATCTTCCGCTCTGCAGGCAGACGCCTTGCCGGATTCGACCACGGACCCGCGGGCCTAGGAGGATTTGAACCCCCGACCTAAAACCAACTCAGGATTTAACCCTAAGTTTTCAGCTGGCTTCTCAGTTGATAGAAGGCTGCCGCTCTATCCAGACTGAGCTATAGGCCCATAAGAACAAGAATTGGTTTTTTGTTTATAAATGTTATTGAAGAAATTTATGCTTTAGCCAAAACCGCCTTTATCCTTCTTACACCCGCTGCAGAGCTTTCTTCCTTTGTTATCTTGAAATGCCCCAATTCAGAGGTATTCTTGACATGAGGGCCGCCGCAGATCTCAACAGAAAAACCGCCGATGGAGTAAACAAATACCTTTTCCCCGTATTTGTGCTCAAACACTCCCTGCGCTCCTTTTTTCTTTGCATCATCCACAGTCATCTCTTCTCTTTCAACAGGCAGCGCTTCCTTTATTTTTTCATTGATCAACTCTTCAACTTTTTTCAGTTCATCATCTGTTAATTTCCTGTCAAAATTAAAATCAAATCTTAATCTTTCCGGAGTTATGTTTGATCCTCTCTGGAAAATATCCTTTTTCCCCAAAACAACCCTTAATGCCTGATTAAGCATGTGCGTTGCTGTATGCAGCTTCGTTGTTTCTTCTGAAGAATCTGCCAGCCCTCCTTTGAATTTCTTCTCAGCCCCAATCCTGCTCAATTCCTGGTGCTTCTCAAATTCTTTGTTGAATCCGGTTACATCAACGCTGACATTTTTTTCTTTAGCCAGCTCAGCTGTGATTTCAATAGGAAAGCCAAAGCTCTGGAACAGCAAGAAGGCATTCTCGCCGCCAATCTCTTTTTTATTTTTGATTATTTTTTCGAATTCTTTCAGCCCATTTTCAAGAGTTTTCCTGAATTTTTCATCTTCTTTTCTCAACTCATCCAATATAAACCCCTTATTTTTTTCCAGTTCTTTATAATCGCTTTTGTGCAGCTCAACAGCTATTTTTGCCAATTCTGACAGAAATTCCTTTTCAATGCCCAATAGCTTTCCGTGCCTTATCGATCTCCTGATAAACCTTCTCAAGATATAGCCCTGGTCAACATTTGAGGGAGCAATTGCCTTTTCATCACCCAATATGAAAGTTGCCGCCCTTATATGGTCTGTTACGATCCTTATTGATTTCATCTGATCTTCATTTGGCTCTTTAATTTTAGCAATTTCCTTTATTTTGCCAATTATAGGATTGAAGGTCTCAATCTCATAAACTGTTTTCTTGCCCTGCAGAACAGCAGCTGTCCTTTCAACGCCCATTCCAGTATCAACATTCTGCTGCTTCAGCTTCTCGAACTTGCCCTCTTTTGTCTTGTTGTACTGCATAAAAACATCATTCCATATTTCGAAATATTTCCCGCAGGAGCATCCTGGCTTGCACTCGCTGCCGCACTTTTCTTTTCCAGTGTCATAGAACATCTCGCTGTCAGGGCCGCAAGGACCGGTTTCGCCGGCAGGCCCCCACCAATTGTCTTTTTTAGGCAGAAAGTAAATTCTTTCTTTAGGAATTCCAACTGAGAGCCAGATTTTGGCAGATTCCTCGTCTTTTGGCGCATCATTATCTCCCTTAAAGCACGTTACTGATATTCTTTCTTGGTCTATTCCGAGCCATTTTTTGTCTGTCAAGAATTCATAGCTCCATTCTATTGCTTCTTTTTTCCAGTAATCTCCTAATGACCAGTTTCCGAGCATCTCGAAGAAAGTAAGATGAGAAGGATCTCCGACTTCATCAATGTCATCTGTCCTCAAACATTTCTGCACATTTACCAATCTTTTTCCCTGCGGATGCGGCTGGCCTATTAAAAAAGGAACTAAAGGATGCATTCCAGCTGCTGTGAACAAGACAGTAGGATCATGCTCAGGGATCAAGGAAGCAGAAGCTATTAGCTTATGGCCTTTCTCTTTGAAAAACTTGAAATACAGCTCTTTCAGGTCTTTTGATGATAGTTGTTTCATGGTTAATGGATTTTCATGGGCGTATTTAAATGTTTTTTATTTTTATAAGGCTTTGCTATGCTCCACATCAATTCAAAATATTTTTTGAATGAGTCTGCAACTTCTTTTCCTTCTATTATAAATGCAATTGGCTCTTTTTTTTCTGTCCAAAACACTATCACTGTCTTGTCCCCTGCAATATTCACCTCTGTTGGCGTTATGTATTGTTTGGGAAATGTTCTTACTTCTTGCTTATACTCAACGCATATGTCCATCTGCTCTGTTGCTTCTTCATCAAATATTATCCTTGCCTTAACACCCGCATCTACCTGTCTTTTACAAAGGCTTTTGAAATAATCAATCAGATAATTAGATGTTGCTGAAGCCCCAAAGCAAAAATATGCTCCTGATTTTATTGAAGCATCAACAATATCATCAAATACTTTCGTGATATATTTGTTTCCTCTGTAAATCCTGACTGGATTATTCCATAGAAGGTCAAAATGAGCCTTATATGATTTTGCAAGATCCCTGTTTTTCATCAATATGACGGACATTGGATTCCAGTTATGTATTGCAACAAACTCGCCAAAAACCATTAATGGATTTGGGCCAAAATATTCTTCTGGCATGAATTTATATGTTGTAGTTTTGGCTATATTTTTATCGTAAAAGAAATTGATGCCTTCTTTTTCAATAATGAACTCTTTTATGTTCTTTTCTTTTAATTTCCTGAAATACTGCCTTATTGCAATAGGCAGATGCTCTTCATATTTTGTCTCGTCGAAGCCAATTCCATAGAGGTCTTTGCCCGTATTTACTATTGTATTAAACAATGTTTTATACCCTTCTAACCCTCTGAATATTTCTACTTTTAAATCTTCTTTGTGGAATTCTGAAAGCTTTTTCAGCTGAGGCATTATTTGCGATAAATGGCCTTCTTTTTCCTTTAAGAAATCCATAAGCCTGTCTGGGCTTGTTGCAGTGTAATAGTTAACCCCTGCTTTTATAACATAGCTTACTAAGCCCTTGTTTATAAGCTTCTCAATAAAGTCATATATGGTTGTCCTGTGCATCTTTGTTTCTTCTTTTAGCTTGTTAACAGGCGCAGAGCCTAGTTTAAGCAAGGCTAAGTAGACCTTTACTTCACCGTCAGAAAGTCCCAATTCACTTAATACAGCTGCTGTGTCCATAACATAACTAATTGCTAACTCATATATAAATCTTATCTTTGCTGTCGGAAAAACGACAACAAACATTTATATATACGTTAAAAGTTACTATTTAGTAATAACAATTGAAGAAGGAAACTAAAATGGAAACTAAAACAAAAAAATTACTGGTAGGAAATCCGAACCAACTTGAAGTAGATGGACAAATAAAAGAAGATGAATTATCTTATGTGGCTATGAACTTGCCGTTTGGCTGTAATTATAGCTGTTCTAAATGTTACAGAGATGACAATAAGTCTTTTGATAGTGTTAATCTGGACACAAGATTGGATGTTATTTCACAAGCAAGAGATTTGGGCGCAAAAGTTTTTTGTATTCCTGGTGAAGGGGAGCCGTTAACAAATAGAGATCTGACAATGCAGTTAATAGATCATGCTGATGCAGCAGGATTGATATCAATCCTATACACCAATGGCAGTCTTCTTAATCAGGAGACAGTAAATGAATTGTTCAATAAGAACGTGACTTTAATTACAAGTCTTGACGCATTAAATCCTGAAACGTATCTAAAATTGACTGGATTTAGGGGCTTTGATAGAGTAATGAAGAATCTTAAAAATGTTAGAGAGATATATAAAGCAGGTAATAGAGTAAGAGAAAATGGTTTAATTGAGACAAGATGGGGAGTAATCACAATTATTAACCAGCACAATAAAGGAGAAATTCCGAAGATAAGGGAATTTTGCGGAGATGATGCATTCTTCATCTGCAATTATCCAATAAACAAGGGCAGAGCAAAAAGTGTTTGGGATTCGTATGCGGGTGCTCAGGAGAATCTAATAGAATTAATTAGAACTGCAAATATGTATACTGATACACTTGTAGCAGGACTTAGTTCGCCAACAAGAAGCGGGCAATGTATAATGCTAAATAATGGCATCACTATCGATACTAATGGAAATGCGCATGCGTGTCCAGCGATGGTTGATACAAATTTAGGAAGCATTACAAATACATCTGTTCGTGATATTTGGAAGAAAACCAGAAATTATACGCAGTCTAAAGGAAATCCTCTTTGCTTATCTAGAGACATAAAGCAGTATTGTAAAAAAGCCAACATCTTGAGTGTTGGAGAGATGCTTGTTTAGGCAAACCATTATTTTTTTAGAAATTGCCCTGTCGGTGGGCTTAAAACGCAGGAGTAAAATAAAAATGAAACAAGACATAGTTGTGTTTGATGTGTTAGGCCCGATATACCAATATGCTGAAGTGAATGGCAGACTTGAGAACTGCCTTCCATTTGCATATGAAAAAATAAAGGAGCTGCACCCCGAGGAATATGAATTGGCAAAAAACGATTTTACTTTTGCAGCAGAAATGGAGTGCAGGCTTTTTAAAGAAGGCGCAATTAAATGCATTGCAACTCCATTTGCAGTAGATACTTTACTTTATCTAAAGGAAAAAGGCATTATGCCTGTTGTTGCTTCTGCCGGAACTGATGAAACTCTTAGATTCACTTTGGACACAATAGCCAATAATCATAACAAGCAGAATGGAACAAAGATAGCTGCAAACGAGATAATTCCTTACAAAAATCTCATCTCAACAATTCCCATAGGGAGCAAAAAAGACCCTGAGACATGGCAGGCAGCAGTTTATGATAACTTTGGAGCGAATAACAGGATATTGCTCGGTTATGAAGACAGCATCAATAATTGCCTTGCTCTGGCGAATGGGCTGAATTGCACAGGATTGCATATTGTTTCTGAAAATTGTAACCTGTCAATTGTGCAATATAACCCTGCGATAATCAGGGGAACAATGGAGCAGCATTATAAAATGCTAAGAGGCGAATAAAATGAAGCTCATAGCAAAAGGCATTGGCGTAAGCAAAGGCCAAGTACAAGGCAGAGTTAAGATCATAAAAAGTCTCGATGATCATGCAAAGCTAAAGAAAGGCGACATTCTTGTAACAAGGCTGACAGACCCAACAATGACTGCCATCATGGGCAGAGCTGCTGGAATAATCTGCGACATCGGCGGCCTTACATCGCACCCTTCTGTTTTGAGCAGGGAAATGGGAATTCCGTGCATTGTATCTGCAAAAGGCGTAATTACAGGAAAACCTGTGACTGAGATTTTAAAAGATAGGCAGGAGATTAAAATGAATGGCGAAAATGGAGAGATCTTTCTTAAAGATGAATCATGGAACTTAAGGTGGAAATGATGAACTGGCTTGATTTGTGGATGGACTCAATAGCCGCTTCATTTGGGAATATGGATCTGGCTACTATTGAGCCTTTTAACTTTGATAATATGCATCCTCTTTATTCAAGAGAATGGGCTAATAGATTCCTTCTTGCTATAAGCAGAAGAAAACAATTAGATATTTCTTTTGCAAGGCTTGCAAAAAGAATAACTGGCCCATCGCATTTCAGAGCCCAGTATTATTTCATGCTTGCTGACTTAAAATTTGCAAGAATAACTAGAGAGAAAAGATTGGAGATTGCAAAATTTTTTGATAGCATTATAAGTGAAAAGTCAAAGGGGGATATTTATGGATTCAGAAGCAACATTGCTCACACAGGCAAAGAAATCATAGAATTATGCAGAAAGATAAGTTTTGAAAAGGCAAATCCTGAGATTGCAAGATTTCTTGGGAAACTGCATACAGCAGCATTCCATTTTGTAAATGGCCTCTACACAGACCTCTACACAGATTATGGCATCGAAAACTTTGGGGAATATGATGTAAGCAGTATCTTTGGGCCGGGCCATATAATGGTCATAAAGTCCTTTAGCGATCTTAAGCCAATGGACCTGTGGCCGGAGATAAGAGATTCGCCGTGTAAAACGCTGAACATCTATGCCGTATATAAAAATGTAAAATTCAGGTGCGATTCAATATCCTGCCATTCTGTTTACGAAGGCGACCCTATTAATGGCATGGCATATTATGCTGTCGGGGTTGATGGCATTCTTATCAATTCAATGGAAAAATTGGAAAAAATAAGAGAAGCCATTGAAGGATGCTCAATAGAGCAATGGAAAAGGCTCATAAGCCAGGAAAAAGAGCAGCTTAAAATAAAAGCGCTTATGCAAAGATGCTATGTTCTGAAAAACATGTTCGAGTTGCTGGGCATAGAATGGAAGCCAAGCGCAGATATGATCAATGCTGTCAAGGATAAGTTGCTTATTTCTCCTTTTAAAGCCATACCAAAAGATGAAAAAGAGAGAAGGCAATTCTGGAAGAGATTTTTTGACCCAAGGCTCGAGATATATCCTTCGTAGCTGCTAAAATCTAATTATATTCTTCACTACAACTAAATTTAAATACTTCTACTCCAAAATAGCAAACATGGCAAGCAATTTTGTCGATCTGGTCATTGAAAAGGGAATCGACAAGGTAAATATTTCTATGTTGGATGAGAAGAGCAGAAAAATGATCCTCGGAGATGCAGGTAGCCAGCTGGTGAGAATGGGCAAGTTTGAAGATGGAGTGAAAGCGCTTGCGCTGGCAGGAGAAAAAGAGAAATTAATAAAGCTTGCAGAAGACTTTGCGAAAGAGAAGCAGATAAGGCTGGCAGCATTGGCAATAGAGAATTCCGGCGATATTGCAAGGATCGAAGCCATTGCAGCAGAATGCGTAAACCTCGGATTAATGGCAGAGGCATTAAAGCTCTACAAGGCAGCAGGAAATGAGATGATGGCCAATTTCGTGCTTGAGAATTTTAAATGAATTGTTGAATGGGGCGGAATAAAGATGGGCAAAGATTACTTTGGTGATTTGGGTACGGTCTTAGTAGTGGTAAGTATACTTGCAATAGGAGGCATTAGTGCGGCGGCAATGAGAGCAGGAATAGATTATGCGCAATTTGAGAAACATCAGGGGTACGAGCGAAATTTGTCAGTAACATCATTGGTCGAAGCAAAAAATCAGTATGAAACACCTCAAAAACAAGAACTTGCTGATTTATTGAAAAATTAGGTGAGGGTAAATAATATCCGATAATGCGGGTATTCAGACAAGAATCGAAGAAAAAAATTCTAGTTGATCATAGATGGGCAAACTTGCTCAACAAAAAATAAGAAAAAAATAAAACAATAAGCTTATGCTTTTCCAAGAATCCTGCACACTGTTGTGGTGCATTTGGGGCATTTGCCCTTCAGGATCTTCTTTTTATTCGAAGTAACAGACTCTTTTCCGCCCTGTATGTCTACTTTCTTTTTGCACTTCACGCAATATCCTTGCACTCCAGCCATTTTATTCACCTCAATAGTTTATTTTAAAGCCAATATACAGCTTAGCAGCTTAAAAATACCCATTATTTATAAATCTTTGGAAAAATTGACGCATAGTATGTAAAAATCCAGCCAACCATGACGCCTACGGACAAAATCTATGCGATTTTGTCCTACGCGACATCCCGAAGGGACAACCTGTCACGTCGG
>JACPBO010000045.1:0-5562 GCA_016180285.1 Candidatus Woesearchaeota archaeon | reverse complement strand
AATCCCACCACTAAGGCTGGTGAGGCATACCACGTTCGTATACGCAGTATACGGTTGTGGTATGACGAACGAGCATTTTTCCGCAGGAAAAATGCGACAGCCATTAGTAGTGGTGGGATTTTAAAAATACTTCATTTGAAAAATTCAATCTACAAAAAATAAATCTTTATATATTAGTGGATAATTAGATGTCTTGGGGGAAAATGGAAACTGATAAGGAAGTCGTTATAACTCTTGAAACTCTGTTCGATCTTCTCAGAAGGGAAAAGGAAAGGGAGGACTTGCAGAAGCTGGATGATTCTTTCTTCGGAGATGTTGTGAATTATCTGAAGGATAAAAGGCAGATTATGCTTAAAGCAGAAAGCGAGCTGTTTGCTGAAGAGGAAAAGGAAAAAACAACAAAGCAGCTTGCAAACTTAAGCAAGATTCTGAGAGAGCTTTATGAAAGAAGGGAAAAGAAGATAATAAGCATGGCATTGGCCAAATCAAGGATTAAATCCAGTTTGATAGACGCTTCAGCATTTTTGAATGAAGAGAAAATGCTTTTCGATCAATTATTGCTTGTCTTTGACAATTTCAGGGATAAAGTGCTTTTCAGCATTCTTACTGAAAAACTGCCATCATTTGAACAGGCCAAAGAAACAGAGCCTGAAAAAAAGGAAACTCAGGCCAAAGAAACAAAAACAATAAGGTTCCTCAGCGCTGTGCCGAAGTTTGTCGGAAAAGAGCTTGAAGTTTACGGCCCTTTTGAAGAGGAGAACATTGCAAACCTTCCCTTGGAAATTGCAGACCTTCTGATAAGCAAGGGAAGGGCTGAAGAGATCGAAGGACAATGAAAAGAAAGGACATTCCCGTATTGACGTACCACGAAATAGCGCCTTTTATAAAGAACAAGTGGACAATCTCCCCATCAATGTTCAGGGAGCAGATCAATTACCTTGCCAAAAACGGATTTCAGGCAATAACGCCTGATGATCTTTATGAATTCCTTGTAAACAGCAAAAATCTTCCTGAAAAGCCAATTATGCTGACATTTGATGATGGAAGGGACTGCATTCTGAAATATGCTGCTCCTTTGTTTGAAGAAAACAAGTTTAATGCAGTTTTCTACATCACATCAGATTGGGCAGATGGAAAAAATATCCCCAAACATGAAGCATATTCTGGAGTTATGAGCTGGAGCGATATTAAAGAGCTGTCTGAAAAAGGATTTATTATCGGCTGCCATGGAAAGACCCATGTTGACCTGACAAAATTGGATGAAAACAGATTAAATGATGAAATAAACAATTCAAAAAAGCTTATTGAAGAAAAAATAAACAAAGAAGTAAAGGATTTTTCATACCCTTACGGAGTTTTTAATGAAGATATTATAAAAAAATTAAAAGAAGCAGGCTATAAAACAGCCATTACGACAAGAAGCACGCTGAACAATAAATTTCTGTCGCCATTTGAATTATCGAGAAGATGGATAACGAACGATGTTTTTCTTGGAAAATTCATAAAATTGCTCACAACTCCAGCTTTAAGCGTCTGCATGATCGTAAAAAATGAAGAAAATGCCCTTAAAAGATGCCTTGACAGCATCAAAGACATTGCCGACGAGATAATTGTTGTCGATACAGGCTCAGAAGATAAAACAATTGAGATCGCAGAAAGTTTTGGCGCAAAAATAATAAGGCATGAATGGAAAAATGATTTCAGCGAAGCAAGGAATGTTTATCTGCAGAATGCATCATCAGACTGGATACTTACACTGGATGCTGATGAAGTCATTGACAGGAAAGACCTGATCAACATAAAAAAAATCATTGAATTTGAAAATTTCGATGCCTTCAGGCTTGCATTGTTTAATTATTCCAATAATGAAAATGATGCTGGCTGGGTAAGGTTAAGCGAAAAAAGAGAAGGCTATTCAGGATATCTGCCGATAGAGCTTGCAAGATTGTTCAGGAACAGCAAGAAATACCGCTATGAGGGGGCAGTCCATGAGATTATAGAAAATTCCATCATAAAAGACAATGGCAGAATATCGAGCATAGACATTCCAATACACCATTTTGGCGGATTTGATGAAACGCTGAAAGAAAAGCAATTAAAATATCTTGAATATTCTAGAAAAAGGATTGAAAAAAACCCGAATGATGCAAAGGCATACTGCGATATTGCGCTGATAAATTTTAAATTTTTAAGCGGCATTGAAGAAGCCTTAATGAACTTAAAAAAAGCGATAGAATCCGATAAAAAATACATAAGATCCTACATAATTCTCGGTGAAATATATGTTAATCTGAAAAAATACGATGATGCAGTTTCATGCTACGAGAAGATCATTGAACTCGACAGCAAGAACAGCGATGCTTATTTCAATCTGGGGCAGGTATATTTTGAATTAAAAAAATACAAAGAAGCAGGAGAATTCTACAAAAAGGCGTTGGATCTTGGCTGCATTCATATCGAAGAAATAAACAAGAAACTGAGCGCTATTGCACCTTAAACAGCAGGATTATTGCAGTCCAAAACAGCTTATTTGCCTGGCAGCAGCCTTGCCACTGCGTACGAAATCGGCAGCAAAGGAATTATAACCAGAATCCAATCCTGAAATGTATGGATTATTGGATTTGCTGGCTCACTAAGCAGCCCTGCTCCGTGCAAACCGCCTACAACAAAGGAAGCAATCCACGCCCCAATCAATATTCCTATTGTCCAGTTCTTTGTGCTGAAGCTTTTCATTTTCGGATCAAGATCATTATCCTATAAAAACCTTTCGTTTTATCTTGTTAAATAAAGCATTGCAAAAAATACATCGCTTTAGAAGGTATAACTAACAAGCTAAAAGCCATTAGAATGACATATTAGATCGGCTCGGTTAGTTCGTAGGAATTTACATTCTTCTATACTGTTCAAACCTTATTGGGGTTGGTCTTCCGCCATTGCATGGGTTTCTATCTTGCGGGCAAGCGGAAATCCCAGCAACAAGAGATATTGTTGCTTCCATTTCAATATAATCCCCTGCTTCAGATACTGGTTCAACAGTTTCTATTGTTCCATCACCAGTTATTTTAAGATTAAGGCCTATACTAAAGGGCTCCAACAATTCTTTCCTATGAATGCGCCATGGAGATAAAGCATCTTCCAGGTTCTCCAGACAGGTTGGACCGGCATATGAGTGTGGAAATCTAATCGCATTATCCTCAGGCCCGCATGGAGAATAAATAAAATTGCAGTGGACGCCCGGATTTGACATATAAGTTATTTTTAGCATAGGATTGCATCTATCGGAATATAATATATTTTGAGGGATCAGATTTAATCGCGCATTTAACTTTGTTGTTTGCGGTCCGCTTAGCCTTTCTGCCACATCCCCGGCATTAAATGCAACAAGATCAGATACTTGCTGACCTTCTATGTCTACAATACGGATTAGATCATACGGCATAAGCAATGCAGCAAATCCTTTATTTGGATGGATTTCAATTACCAATTGCTTCGTATATCCGTTGGGGATTGTTGTTGCCATAATGTTGGGATTTCATAATACTCAGTAAACCTTTTGTTTTTTTAAAAATTACACCCGGTAATAATTCCAGTGCTATAGCCCTTTGGAATGCCCTTGTTATCAATGCTTTTGTCTACAAAAAATTCTAACCGGTATTTTTTATCCTTTGATGTCAGTCTGAGGAAAGTTCTTAAATTTGACAAATAATCTCCGTTATCTTTTCTTAAATTTGTAAATCCTGCCGCAACTCTTATTTGCGGTAAAATCTCTCCGCCTGCCAAAATGCCAGAATATGTTTCATCCGATAAATTAATATTTTCCCTGTTTTCTCCTGTGAAAATACGCTCTAAAACAAAATCAATTTCCCTTCTCTTGTCTTCAGTCAAATATGTTGCTGCTATGCCGAGCTTTTCATCTGTTCTTTCATTTCCTAATGCAATTCCTTTTGTTTCGGCTGTTGGAAATGTCAAGCTGCAGTAAGGCAGCAGATGAATGTTGTCTTTGCCAACTTCAATTTTACGTATTAAGCCGAGAAGCGCAGAAGCATCTCCAAAGCCATCTGAGCTGCTCTGCTGTTCAACATACTTATAAGGCACGCCGATAGAGAGTAATATATCCTCATTTCTGTATTTCAGGAAAATTGTATCTGTTGCTGTTTTAACTCCCTTTTCATTCTCAGAATAGACTATTCTTTCCTCTATTTGATATTTGAATGGAAGAGGATAAGGCACTCCCCTAAGGATGCCATCTGCATAAGCTTGGCTAAAAAGAGCTGTTGCTAAAGTTGAGATTCCAGTTAAGATTGTGTTTTTTAGGTTGAACATTTTTTTCATTCTCAGAGTAAACTATGCATCTTAGTACATATCAGTATATACTTCGATGAATTCTGCTCTTGCGTATTTTTCTAAAGGTGTTGGATCAAACTTAGCAACATAAAAACAATCTTCTTGTTCTTCCGCATCGTCCATAACACCAACAACAAGCGGATCTGTACTGACAATTCTCTCAATATTTTTTCCTTCTGGTTTTATTTCAGCAATAATAAACAATTTATCAATTCCAAATAAGTTGCTTGCTTGTTTGATTCTTTTTTTAATTTCTGTTGGGATAATTGTATTAAAGGTGCTCTTTATTTTAAAGTTGCCCACCTTTTGATACTTAATAAAAACCTTTTTTGGCACACGTGATTCTTTCAAAATCTCTTCCATTTCAGCCCCACATGAAAATTCTTTCTTTGAAAATTCGTTTATTAAACTCCTTAAAATCGGATATTCAAGAATGTCTGGTATATGTTTATTTAAATCGTCATCGTACTCATTGTGTATTGTGAATCTAGCACAATACTCATTTATTCCGAATTCTATTTCCATAGTTGGGTCGTTTAATTGATAAACACCGAATCTTGGAACAGAGATTATTTTTCCTCTAAACTTTTCATTATTGACCAAACTTAGAAATTCTGTAGATAATCTAGGATAAAGATATGTGGCTTTTTGGTATTTTAAGTGTTTCTTTGGTAATTTTTCAATTTCGAATGTGACCTCATCTAATCCTTTTAATTTTTTATCAAGTTTTTTTATTTCTTGCAGGTCTACTGCAGATACATCTATATACTTTTTTAAATCAAACGATTTTTCCAAATTTTTCATTTTTTCTCCTTGTCCATCATATACTTAACCACTTCAAAGAAGTTACCACACTGTTAATAAATCATAGTCCTCCTTTTTAGGATTACTATAGAAAGATTTAAAAATAAAGGGGCATTAGCAAGGATCATGGACACAAAGGTTTTAGAGAAGATTGGCCTGACAAGAAATCAGTCTGAAGTGTATCTGGCTTTATTGAAATTAGGCTCAGCAACAGCGCAGCAGATAATAAAGGAGTCTGGAATGCACCGTTCAAGGGTGTATGACAGCTTAGAAAAATTACAGCAGCTCGGTTTAGTCAGCTCTGTTGTTAAGGATTATAAACGCTATTTTCAGGCTGCAAAACCTGAGAAATTATTTGAATATGTTGATGAAAAGAAAGAGGCAATAAGCCAGATTCTACCAGAACTAAAACGC
>JACPBO010000044.1 GCA_016180285.1 Candidatus Woesearchaeota archaeon | reverse complement strand
GCTCGCGCTTTGATGATACTGAGAAACTATAAAGGCCGCCAGAAAAGAGTAGGAAGGCAGCAGGTCAGCTCCATGATCCTGATGTCCGCATTAAAAAGAATAAGCAATAATTTCCCGATATTGAAGGAAGCAAGACGTGAAGTTTTAGAGGATCTGATGGATGTCAGGAATGCAAAGCTTGTGATTGATCAGATAAATGACGGGAAAATAAAAGTTGAAGAGATAACAACAACTGTGCCAAGCCCTTTTGCATTCAATCTGATCATACAGGGCTATACAGATGTCCTGAAGATGGAGGACAGGATGGAGTTTCTGAAGAGGATGCACCAGATGGTGATGGCGAAGATAGCACTGAAGAAAAATGAGTGAGTTAGATTATTTTGTATATTATTTCATCCAAAGGCTTTCTGGATCTGGCTTTTGGGGATTCTGCTGGGTAACCTACACAAATAGTACAGACAGGTTCATATTTGTTTGGTTAAAAATAGTCAAATTAAAAGTTTGAGAAACAATAAAAAGAGATCGGTGTCTTAAAAGAAAAAATAAAATTATTTCAACTTCTCTTTCAGTGCCTCAAAAGCCCTTTTATATGTTTTTATGCCCTTTATTGGTTTTAATACACCATACTTTATTGCACATTCTACTATTCTTACGTCGTCAAGATCATCTATCCATTCTGTATATGGTTGTTTACAAATTACCGCATTATAAAGTTCTCTCTTCAGATTCTCTATTTTTTTACCCTGCTCACGGACTACTTTTTCATACACATCTTCTGTAATAGCCTGCATTATACCATTCCCTTCAAATTCTTCTTTTAAATCAAAAATTTTTAGAGCACCGACTCTTAGGGCATAAAAAGGATTGTCATCAGAACCATGACCATATTCTGCTGTAGAAACTATTACTAAAGGGATTCCATTAGCCTTTAATTCTTTTCCAAGCAAAAACCCTAAAGGTTGTTCTGATTCATCATTACTTGTTATTTCTTTCATAAGGTACGAATATGCTGTTGGAATAATTCCTCCCCATTCTTCGCATGCTTTTTCCCATTCTGGTAAAGATGATCTAACCAGTATTTTAGTACTACTATTAGCTTTTTCAGGAAAATACAAATCAATTAATGCTCCATGATATCTTTTATCTCTACTTCTTTGAATAGCTTCGAAATAATCACTAGCATACTGTGCGTTTACTCCTTTTTTTGTACTAAGTGCTTTTTTAGCAGCTTCAATACATTCTGGCTGATCTTCAACAACCAATATTTCAAGTTGTTTTTTCATTTTATTCACATTACAATTTGTTTTGGTTGATATTTTCTTATGCTTCTCCTTTTTTGAATTGCCTATATCACGTTCATTTTATTGTTTTTTCTTTTTCTTCAAAAGTAATTCCTTTAATATCAGCTTCAATTTTCGGCATATGTCCGCTTACAGTTGTGGAAGGGCTAAGCTGTTTTATCATTTCATATACCTCCTTGATGCAACCTAATGCCTTTTCTCTTGGAATAGAGCAAAAATGATCAAAATAGTCTTTGGACATCTCAGTTGAGTCGTATGGTTTTTGCAGTTTAGAATATTTTACAGCCATTTCTGGAACTTTCATTAGCTCATAGTAAGCTTTAGAGCCCGTTGTAACCATGAGAGGAGATATCAAAAATTGACTAATTATTTGGCCATAGTCCTTGAATGTGTACCAGATCCATTCCTTGTTTCTTTCTAATGTGGCTTCTGTTTCCCCCGGAATACCAATAACCATGCTGAGGAAAACAGGAATTTGCGCTTCTCTTAGGTAAAGTAGAGATTTTAGATTATCTAGCACGTCAGTTGAGCCTTTTCCCACAGCCTGCATTAACTGAAAATTTTCCAAGCCAATGGCGGCTATTACGCCTATCTTTTTAAGGTAAGAAACTGCTTCTCCATTTACGTTTTGGGCATTAATAAAAGTCCTGTGATAGCCTTCTTTTAACCATGAGGGCTTTAATTCTGCAAATTTCCTTAGCTTTTTTATATCAACACCAGAATTATCCATTGTGTTATAAAATTCCCTTATCCCCGCCCTATATAAAAATTCGATTTCTTTCCATACCTGTTCTGGGTTTCTATAGCCAAAACCCAATGAAATTCTGCCACAAAAATAGCATCTCTCTTTGGCATTTTGGCAGTCATTGCCAAACAAATAGGAAACGCCTTCATGTTTCAATAAGTCAAATAATAATCCATAATCGACTTTAATATTTTCAAAGTCTAATTTTACAGTTGATGGGTCTTTCTTTGTTTCTAGAATTTTGCCTTCTTTTTCCTCATAGGCCAGGTTAGGAATGAATTTTAATGGATTGCCTTCTAAAATTCGGGCAATTATTTTTTCTCCTGCCCCGAATATGGCTGCTTTTATATAGTGCCTATTTTCAAGAATTTCTTTGCCAATCTGCGTTGTTTCCGGACCACCAATATAAACATCAACTCCCTTTTCATTTAATTTTTTTGCCAAATTAAACGCATTATCAGCATTACCTGTGATTAATGTTAAACCTACAGCAACCTTTTTTCCAGCTGCTAAGAAATCATCTACGATTTGCTCCATTGTTTTTTCATTAGTTTTCATACAGTTAAACGCCATTGCTTCCAAACCAGAAATCCTCTCTTTAGCATAAGAAGCTATTACAAGCTGGCCTAAAGGAGCGGTAATCCTGTCTGACTGGATTGGCGCAAAATGGTTGTCTGGCAAGATTCCCAGATAGGCATCGTATTTTTTAGTCATATTAACCACTATATAGTTATAATCTATTTAAATATTTGTTGTACTTTTTAGTACAATAAAAGAAAAAAATTTAAATATGAGGAAGGATTTCCATTGCTTATGGATAGAACGGCTTTAACAAATATGGGCTTAAGCAACAACGAAGCAGATGTTTATTTATTGTTGCTGGAGCAAGAGGAAGCTTTAGCTTCCGATATCGCTGAAAAAAGCAAGATTTCAAGGCCGCACATATATGATACTTTAGCTAAATTAGTTGATAAAGGACTAGCCAGCAATATTATCAAAAATAATAGAAGATATTTCAGAGCTGTGAATCCTGGCAAGCTAATGGATTTTTTAAGGGAGAAAGAATTAAGCTTGCAAAATATTATGCCCCAGCTTTTGGAGCTAGCGAAACATAAAACAAAAAAACCAGTAGTAGAGCTGTATGAAGGAAAAGAAGGGTTGAAAACTATATTGAATGATGTTATAAAAACAAAACCGAGAGAATTTTTAGACTGGACTTCTGGAAAGACAACTTTAGTTCTGCCATATTTTATTGATAAATGGGAAATAGAAAGAGCTAAAGCCAAGGTCTATTCAAGGTTTTTAATGAATGACACGCCAGAAGGAAGAAAAAGAGGAGCAGAACTATTAAAATTTGACCAGTGCGAATTAAGGTATCTGCCTAAAGGCATGGAAACGCCGTCGCATATCTATATTTATGGCGATAAACTGGCAATTACTCTGTGGACAAAAGATTTCCCCTTTGGCATTTTAGTGCACAATAAAGAAATTGCAGACAGGTTTAAAGAATTCTTTAACTGGTTCTGGAAAATAAGCAATAGAAAGTAATATTTCATCTATAAAACAGAAAGATTTAAAGGAACTGTTATTACGCTAACAAATTAGGGTAATTTTATAAGAGGTTAAAATGGCTGAAACAAAAAACATCGGCATTATAATGCAATTATTGAAAAAAGAATCCAAAAGCTGGAAGCACCCTTTTGTCTCGGAATGGGGCAGGATAGTCCGCGATCCTTTTACAACACTGATTTCCTGCTTATTGTCGTTAAGGACAAAAGATGAAACAACAGCAAGGGCTTCTATTAAATTATTGAAAAAATACAACACCCCCGAGAAAATATTAAAATTATCAGCTAAGAAGATTGAAAAATTGATCTACCCCGTAGGATTTTACAGGACAAAGGCAAAAAGGATAAAAGAAATCTGCAGGGTTTTAATCAAAGAATATAAAAGTAAAGTTCCAGATACATTTGATGAGCTGATAAAATTAAAGGGTGTTGGGCCGAAAACAGCCTCAATCGTTGTTGTTTACGGATACAATAAGCCAGACCGCATTCCCGTTGATACGCACGTTCATCAGATTTCCAATAGGCTTGGATGGGTAAATGCAAAAACACCGGAAAAAACCCAAATAGAGCTTGAAAAAATAATCCCAAAAAAATACTGGTATGACTTAAACGAGCTTTTTGTCCAATTCGGGCAGAATATATGCGTTCCAGTCTCTCCATTCTGCTCAAAATGCCTGATAAGCAGATATTGCCCGAGAATAGGTGTGAAGAGAAGCAGATGAAAATAGCAAACAATGTTGAAATCTTTGATCTTGCGCTTTATCTTAGTAAAGAAAAGACCCTGGTATTTGCGGATTTCCATATTGGATATGAAGAAGCATTGAACAAGGAAGGAATTTTATTGCCCAGATTCCAATTAAAAGAAACACTTGAAAGATTGGAAAGGATTTTTCTGGAGCTTAAAAAGAATAAAAAAGAAATTAATAAAATAATAATCAATGGCGACCTAAAGCACGAGTTCGGCACAATATCAGATCAGGAATGGAGGGACACATTAAAGCTGCTGGATTTTTTAAATAAGCATTGCAAAGAGATTATCCTGATTAAAGGCAATCATGACACGATACTGGGGCCCATAGCAGATAAAAGGAATTTGGAAATAGTTGGTTCTTTAAAAGTTGAAGATGTTTTGATTATTCACGGCGATAAAATTAATAAAAATATTGAAAACTTAATTAAAAAAGCCAAGATACTGATCATTTCACACGAGCATCCTGCTGTTTCTTTGAAAGAAGGCGGCCGCTCAGAAACATTTAAATGCTTTCTGAAAGGCAAATACAAAAATAAAACGTTGATTGCGCAGCCATCTTTCAATTTGGTTGCAGAGGGAACAGACATGCTGAAGGAGAAATTATTGAGCCCTTTCCTGCAGCAAAGTCTTGGTAGTTTTGAAGTTTATGTTGTTGCTGACAGGCTGTACTCCTTTGACAAGCTAAAGAACATCAGATGAGATAATACCCCGAACTTCTGCAAAATGCAAACATTTAAATATTAATAAATAAAATAATCATAAAAATAATTAAAAAATTATACTTAATATTATTTAAAATATTAATATGGTGAAGATACAACAGTTCCCAAACGGCCAGCTGATGATTACAATACCCAAACGGCTGGCTGAGCTTAAAGGCTGGCAGAAAGGCACAATTGTAATCTTCAAAGACAATTCTGTTTCTTCATTTATAATTGAAGTTCAAAACAAAGAAAAAAATAAAACAGGAGGCAGATTGAAATGAAATTAGAAATAAACATAACAAAAAAATACTTATACTGTGTATTGGGATTTGTTGTTTTTGTTTTCATAGTTGGAATCGCAATAGCGCAGGCATCAATTCCAAATCCAGGCCATGCTGCCAGCGAAATAGGAGAAGGGACGATTGCTGGAACTTTAACTGTCTCTAATAACAATGTCGGCATCGGGACAACTGGGCCACTTGCAAAGCTATCGGTTTCTGGCGGAGATTTAGCAATAGAGGATAATATTGGAAAACTGCTTCTCTCAAGAAGCGGCACAACAGAGAAGTATATTCAAGGGGCAAGAACAGGTAATGATTATTTGACAATTGCTTCAGCAGCAGGCTCAACTGGGATACAACTTGGGATTGATACAACAGGCATATTTTCTCCCAAAGTAACTATGTTAACAAACGGCAATGTCGGCATCGGGACAGCGAGTCCGAGTGCGAAGTTGGATGTTAGTGGTGGAGAGATTAGGGTGGGGGCTGCAAATATTAGATTGTATTCCAATGGCGGAGCTGGTCTAATTCAAGATGCAGAAGGGATGCCCCTGTATTTACAAACTCGTTCATCTGGGGGAAGTGCACAAATCAGGATGACAATAGACCAAAACGGCAATGTCGGCATTGGGACAAGTCCAACAGGAGGAAAACTTGAGATAAGCAGTGGCGGCAATCCTAATCCTAACATTCAGATTAACAGCGCCGAAGGCAGAGGCATAAAAATAGACAAAACAGGAGGCGGAGAAACTCTTTTATATCTGATTCAGAATGATGCCTATAATAACAAATTTCTTGAAGCGTATGGCGGTGGAGAGACACCATTGCTTGCTGAAATTAATGGGTTAGGTGGGGCGTATTTTGCAGGCAATGTCGGCATCGGGACAACAAGCCCTGCTGTTAAATTAGAAGTTGCTGGAGATATAAGAATAACTAACTTAGCAGGCTCTGGCAATGCATATGCTTGCGTTAATGCAGATGGACAAATATACAGGAGCGCAACAGCCTGCTCGTGAATAGCTTAATGCAGTAGCAAAAATATGAATAAAAACCAAAGATCAAAAAGCCAACTGTATTACATAGCTTTAGTTATATTGTTCGTCTTGATATTCGGGTATGCTGCAATAAACATATTCGATTTTGGCTCAACAGGCAAGGCATTTGAAATAACAGCATCGTGCTCTGACAACAACACCATTCTTAAAATGGACGAGCTAACTGGCGGCCATGCTGGTTTGTGGAATAGCCTGACATATGCAAATAAAGTATGCTACACTGCTTCATCAGGCCACAGCTGCGCAGGTTCCAACACAGTCATAAGGCTTTCTGGCTCGGATAATGCGCATGCCGAGAAAAATAACATGACAACAGCAGCTTACTCAGATGTATGCTTCGGCAATCTTGTCTGCGCTTATGCAGCTGCATGCACGGGAAGTTATGAGTGCATTGCCTCAATATCAAACAATACAAACGCCCATATTGGCGACTGCAATGCTTATTCTGAAAAAATATGCTGCAGGAGAGGCAACGGGCAGCCAATAATTTCAGGCTTGCAGCTCCAGCAAACAGTTCCTGAAGATTCATTATGGCCTTTGAATTTAGCGCAATACATAAGCGACCCAGACAACGATCCATTAACATTAACAACAAATTCCAGCAAGGTGAAAGTAAATGGGAACATATTGACATTCAACTACACTCTTCCAGTAAATGAATCGATAAAGCTCACAGTTTCAGACGGCATCTTGAACAGCTCTGCAAACATAAATATTATTGTAAACGCCACAAACGATCCTCCTGTTTTAGGGGCAATAGGCTCTTTGACAGCGATTGCCAATCAGCTATTCACGCGAAGGATGAACGCAACAGACGAGGACAGCAGCAGCCTTGCATTCAGCGCAAACACAACGCTATTCAGTATAGCAGGCGGAATAATTAACTTCACACCTGCATCAAGCCAAAACGGAACTTATTCAATCAACATTTCAGTCTCAGATGGGCAAGCAATAGATTATGAAATAATATCATTCACAATAGTTGACACAAACAGGCCTCCTGTTATAACCAACTTCACCCCTCAAAACACAACAATAAACACAACAAAAGGGACAATGATATTCTTTAATTTCACAGCTTATGACCCAGACGGCACAATTCCAAGCCAGAGATGGGTGAAAGATGACACTATGGATCTTTCAGCTGAGCAATCAATGCGGTATAATGTTACATCTGGAACTCATACAGTAAAGCTGGTAATAACAGATGGCTTATCCGAGGTATCGCAAACATGGACAATCAGCGCTCCAGTCATCAATAGCCCTCCAATACTGGTGATGCCTGTTCCAGACCAAACCATAACCGGGAACAAAACAAATGCAATGAACCTAAATGATTATTTCACAGATCCGGATGGCGATCATCTCACCTATTCAGCAGCAGCAAGCGCTAAAGTCAAAATAAGCATAATTGACGGCGTAGTCAGCTTCTATCCAGCCACAACCGCAGCAACAACAGAGAGAATAACATTCATGGCATCTGACAGCATAGCAACTGCAACTTCAAATGAAGTTTCGCTAAGCATCACCCAAGTTACTGCTCCTGCATACAAGTGCGGAAATAATATCCTTGACACAGGAGAGGAATGCGATGGAACAAAGAATCAGGCGTGCAAAGGGCTTAACTGCAAATCCGACTGCACATGCGCCAAAGCGCAAGTTCCATCATGCACTCCAAACTGGCAGTGCAATACATGGTCAACATGCGCATCAGGAAAACAAGCAAGGACATGCACGGATGCAAACAACTGCAACAACTTGGCTGGCAAGCCTTCTGAGCAGCAGTCATGCGCTATTAATGTTCAACCTACGCCAATAACAGAGCAGCCGGCTAAAATAGAAAAGCCATGGTGGCAAGCGCTGCTTTACATCTTAATTGCGGTGGTTGTATTAGGAGCTGCGGCTGTAGGCGGCCTTGTCTTTTATAAGCAGCAAAGCAGGAAGAAAAAGATAGCTGCTGAGAGGCAAAGATTATTGCAGCAGCAGGAGATGATGAAAGCTGAAACTCAGAGAGAGAATGAGTTAAGGCGGTATATCGCCGATACTTTAAATAAAGGCTTCACGCAAGATCAAATCAGAAGAAGGCTTATAGAAACAGGATGGAATCCCGCAGTTGTTGATAGAAATGTAATGGTAGCATTGCCAAAAAAACAATTGCAGCCATTGCTGAAACTGAGGCCATTCGAGCAGGTAATGCAGCAAAAGCAGGAAGAAAGAAAGGAGATGTTTACAGAATTCGAAGAGAAAAAAGAAGCTGGAGAGGAATTGAAGCCATTGCCTTTGAAGGAAGAGAAAACTGAAAAAGCTGAAGAAGCTAAGGAAAGCTTTAAAAAGCTCAGCGAACTGACGAAGGATCATAGCCCTTTTGAAAGATTGGCTAGATTAAGGATGAAATAGAACAGGTGATTTAATGGCGCAGGAAAGCAAGGAAGAGCAGATTGGATTCCACAAAGGATCATTGACAACACTGGCGAAAGAAAGGCAGGAATTGGCAAAGCTGATTTCGATAGTCGAGCAATTGATGCAGATGCATATAAAGGCCTTGAAGGAACTCGGCGTTGATCTGGAAAAGATGGCGGCAGAAGAAGCAAAGAAATCAAAAAAGCCCATTGAAGACATTTTAAAATAGCGCTAATGTAAAAGTTAAAATGGAGTATGCCTTCAATTCTTTTGGCCATGAAAATATCTTATCAGCGCACAAAACAACAATAGAATTCACAAAAGACAAAGAGCTGACATTAAATGGAGACTGTATTGTTGGCGTTACTTCAGATTTTGATTTTTTTGGATTAATGGGATTAATTGAATTTTCAATAAAAAATAGAATTAAGAAAATAAAGCTAACAATTAGCGCAAATAGCCTGAAAGAAGATGTTATTTGCGATTTAAATGAAGGTTTTTCCAGCAATCACGAAATTGTGCTCAGAAAATCGGATTTTTTGTCTGAAAGAACGCTTGGGATAAACGCAAACAAGGCAGCCATTGATTTAAGCAGGGACTTTATCAATAAAATTAAGAATAAAAACCAAAAAATAAGAATAAAAATCACTCCTTTAAGCATAAAATGCTTTATCTTTGATTTTGACGATACTTTAGAGGAATTCAAGAATGCGAGGGATTATTCACATAAAAAAATCGACGGGTATGTTCTTAAAAAATACAAAATAAGAGATTTTTCAAAAATTCTTCATGACATAAACAGCTATTTTACTTCCAGGGCATTTAAAGAAAAAAACACAGGGCTGTATGACCGCAGATTATGGCTGAAAGCAGCATTTGGCAAATTAAAAATCAAAAAAACCGAAATTGAAAAATTAAATAGGATGTATTGGAAGTTCATAATCCAGAAAATAAAGCCAATGCAGCATGCAAAGGATGTTTTAAAGAATTTAAAAAAGAAAAAATACCGGCTTGCAATAATTACTGATCCAGACGAAACAAAGATTCAAAGAATTAAGAAAATAGGCATTTATGGCTTTTTTGATCTGATTGTCAAAGGAGAGGATGTGAATACAACAAAGCCTGACAGGAAATTCTACACTTATCTTTTCAAAAAGCTGAAATTAAAGCCTGAAGAGTGCGTGATGATTGGTGACCGCCCTACATTTGATCTTGAGCCTGCGAAAAAGCTTGGCTTGGTTACAGTATGGCTCAATAGGGGCAAAGTCGAAGGTCATGAAAAGCCGCCTTACGTAGACTATGAGGTAGCCGATCTTAATGAAATACTCAATATCTTTACTTAAAAGTGGTTACAAAACCGAAAGATTTAAATAGTAGAAAATGCTAACAAAAATCATGGAAACAATCGACACATTGCTCGATTTTATTGAGAAACATCCTCAGAAAGAAGACAATAATTTCAACTATTTTTTCTTAGGCGGCACTGCAGTCAGATTGAATCAAATGCTTTATGAAGGAAGAACCGGGAAAAAGTTCCAGCACTTAAGGAGCATCTCTGATTTTGACATTGTTTGTTTAGATAGTGGAAAGTACCCGGTGCATTCTTGCAAAGTTGAAGATATTTTTAGCTCATTAGCCATGTCAAAGGAAGAAATAATGGATTATGTTTTGTCAACAAATATCAGAGGGGAAGAAATTTATTTCTTGGACCAAAATTTTGTTGCTGTAAGCAAGACAACAACGCTCGATTCTCCGAGGGAGAAGGATTTTGAAGATGTTTCCTTGTTATTTGATGTTGGATTTGATACAGAGAAACTTAAGAAGCTTTATCTGAAGTCTCCTAGAACCACAAAGAATACTGATCTTGTTGTCAATACTCTTTTTAAGATATTGGAAACCGGTCAATATAAAAAAGAAGTTGCCAAAAAAATGTTTGGGGCATTTCCCAGATTTGTCAATTTGCTAGACTTATTTGGAAAAACAGAAACAAAAAGCGTTTATGATATTATCCAGAACCATTGTGAAAAAGAATCTAAACCTGCGTATGAGATTAATTCTGTAATCTATGACGCTATGCATTTCGTAGAACAAGTTCCTGTTGAGCTTAGACAAGAATGTCTCACTTCCATGCTGGCATATTCTTTAAATCTGGACTACAGGGAATTTGACAAGATCATGCATCAAGACTTGTTGCCGACAATGAAATATTCACAAACAATAAAAAAAAAAAAAAAGACATGGTACACCATCAAAAAAGAAAAATTAANNGGATAAAAGATTGGAATAAAAATTAAAACAACATTAATCAATTATTGACTTCAGCCTTCTCTCTTTCGGCACCAAATTGATTATTCTTTTATCCTTCACCCTGCCGCATCCCAGAAAATCATTTTCTTCATTCTTTAATAAAACAACCCCTTTACAATTTGTTTCTTTCTCTATGTCCTCTCCCCTCAGCCACATCTTCACTGCTTCATCATTCAATAAAACAGCATTCTTCCTTGCGCAAGGCCCGATCAATTGGCTGCCTTCAATGCCGGGCTCAAATCCGTTTTCACCGATTCTGCCGAAATACAGGCCAACGCTGCTCAGCCTTAGCTTGCTCAGATCAATCTTCGCAATGTCCTTGTTTATTAAATATATTTTATTCTCGTCAGATTCCAAAAAGCCATAATCCAGCTTAATATCGCAGTTATATTGATCTTTAATTGACTCTAATGCCTTCTTAGTTTCTTTTGAATTAAGTATTCTTAATTTGCGCATATTCAATGAAAATATCGGCTGATTTATATATTTAATCTCCACTACACCAAAGAAAAGGCAGTTTAAAACGAAAAATTTATAAATTAGTTAATCTTATTTAAACTAATTTAAACTAAGGCGAGGTAATATGAGTACATCAATGAACGTAAAGGTAAGTGAGTACACAAACAGGGTTTTGGGCGTTATCAAGGAAACTTTTGGCTTAAAAGACAAGGCAGCAGCCCTTGACAAATTTGCAGATATGTTTGGGGAAGAATTCATAGAGAAAGAGGTTAATGAAGAAGTTGTAGCAGAGATGATCAAAAGCTGCGAAGAATGGGAGAAAAGGCATAAGTTCAAAAGAAAAATGTCCATAAGGGAATTGGACAAATTATGCGGCATTGAGGACTAGATTGTTATGTTTGAATTTGACATTTCAGATGAGTTAAAGGTATTAATAAGAAAGCTGTCAAAAAGGGACAAGATAAGGGCTGAAGCATTGAATAAGAAGGTCAAAGAGGCAATAAACAATGACCTGAATTCAATAGACAGGTATAAAAATTGCAGATATGACTTAAAGGAATACAAAAGGGTTCATATTGATAAAAGTTTTGTTTTGCTGTTCAAGGTCTATAAGGAAAAGAGCATGATCTATTTCTGGAAACTGGAGCATCATGATGAAGCATATAAGAAATAAAAAAGAAAAACTGGAAAATGCAAGTCTTCAATATAAAGAATTTGATGAAAAGATGCAAATAAAATACAACAAGTTTTATAAACAAATTAGAATAGGTTGAAATCATGGCACTAATTCAAATCGGCTATATGCTTGGATTGTGGGCATTGCTGTTCCTTGCCCCATTCATCGTTCTTTATCTCATACGGCCAAAGCCAAAGGAGATGAATATTCCTTCATTGATGTTCTTCATGCGCCAGTCAAAAATGAGCAGGATAACATCATTCTTCAAGACATTCATAAGGGACCTTATTTTTCTGATGCAGCTGATTGTCTTAGCTTCTCTGGCATTCTCAATTGCGCAGCCCTATAAGATGTACAGCCATGATGTTTCTTCAGAAAACACTGTTTTTGTGATAGATGTTTCAGCAAGCTCAAAGTCAGTTGAGGACTCAAAACTCATTTTTGACAAAATAATAGAAAAGGCCCAAAGCCTTATCGGAAGAAGAAATACCGTTGTTCTCGCAAAAGACGCACCATTAGTTGCATTGCAGGATGCATCATCAGGCGAAACATCGGATTATTTAAAAACACTGAAGCCATTGGGCACAGCCTCAAAAATAGGTGATGCCATAATACTTGCAGGTGAATTAATGTCCGGTAAAAAAGGCCGCGTTATTGCAATAAGCGACTTCATCAATACAGGCGGCCAGGATCCTAATGTTGCGAAAAAAGTTCTGCTTTCAAAAGGCCTTTCAGTTGATTTCATCAATGTCAGGAGCAAAAGCTCAGGCAATGTTGGATTTACAGACATCAATATAAAGGAGGGTTCGACAACAGCATACATAAAGAATTTTAATGAAGAGATAAAAACAATAAAGCTCGCTGTTGGCAGCAAGGAAACAGAGCTGACAATCAACCCAAAATCAACAGAAGCATATTCATTTGAAACTCCGCCAGGCATTACAAAGCTGGAAATAAAAACAAAGGATGATTTTGCAGTTGACAACATAGCGTATATGAGCGTTCCATCCAATAAAAAAATAAGAGTGTTATTAATAACAAACAACCAGTCCGCATTCCTTGCAAATGCATTGAAGGCATCCGGAGCTGTTGATGTTTCAATATCAGAGCCGCCGATAATTGCGAAAGACAGCTATGACATTTATATAATTCATAACATTGACAAAGCGCAGATATTGCCGGGCACATTCGAGGATCTACTGAAAAGGGTAAATGATGGAGCAAGCTTGATTATCCATGCGCAGGAGGAATCCGCAAGTATAGACTATAGGGGGGCATTGCCTCTTGCAATTACAGGAACTGCAGAAAGCGCCTTCATAAACACAGAACAAACAACTAAATTTACAAAAAACATAAATTTCGGCAGGGTTAATTCTTATTTTTCAACAAGAGCCCACAAAGGAACAGTCATTGCATCAGCATCAAACAGCTCGATGTTATCAACGGAAAAGAGGGGAAGCGGCAATGTATTTTATTACGGAATCCTTGAAAAGGCATCAGATTTCAAGTTCTCTCCTGATTATCCTATCTTTTGGACAGAGCTGCTTAACTCGCTTATTGACAGGATGGACATAAAAAGCCTTAATTACAGGACAGGTAATATGCTGATCCTTGATAAGGTAGAAACAATAGAAACTCCGTCAAAGAAGATAAAGCAGGCAACATTGATTTTAGAAGAGCAGGGATTGTACAAAGTCGGAGGCAAAACTATTGCAGTCAATCTTCTGAATGAGCGCGAATCAAACATTGCGCCGTCTGAATCATACGGCCAGAAAGGCGAGGAATTTGTTTTAAAGCCTGTAAAGGAGCAGAGAAAATTCCAGCTCGAAATTCCCCTGCTTATTGCATCCGCGCTTATCTTGATGCTAGAATTGCTTTATATAAAAATAAGAGGCGAGATATAATGAACTTCATATCATACGCGTTTAAGCACGTGGAATATCCTTATGTTATCTTAATACTTGCAGTTTTTCTTGTATTGATTTTCCTTACTCTGAGGACAGAATTTGTGAAAATAAGGGAAGACAAGGAATTCATAGACAGAAAAATAAAGACGAGAAAATGGATGCATGTTACGAGAACTTTGATATTCATATGCGTATTTATCGCTATTGCCTCTCCTTTCATTGAAATGCAAAAAACCCTTGGAGGAGATGCTGTTGTAAAGCTGATTGCTGATAATTCCACATCAATGAAATTGTTCAAAAACGAGGCATCTTTGCTGGCATCCCAGCTTGAGAAAAAAACACATTCTGAATTCAAGGTATTCGGCTCAGAATACAGCTCAGATATCGGAGATTCCATTCTCTCGGATATTGGCCAATACGGCAGCATACTTCTCTTTTCTGACGGCAACAACAACATAGGCGCTGACTTGGGAGATGTTGCCTTTTATGCAGCAAAAATGAATGCAACAATAAATGCAGTTAACCTGCAGCCAGAGCATGATGATGCCCGCATCGTAATAGCAGGCCCGTCAAAAACAACAGAAGGCACAGAGGAAACATTTGTCATAGATATAGCAGCAGCAGGAAATATAGGCTCTTATCATGTTGCAGTTGATATTGACGGCAATGCTGTTTATAATGATGTAACGAGCAAAAAGCAGATTCAGATAAAACATTCATTCAGCATCGGCTATCACAAAATAACAGCAAAACTCGATATAAATGACTATTTCAGCGAAAACAATATATATTATAAAACAGTCAAGGTTGTCCAAAGGCCAAAAATATTGTTTGTTTCAGAAGAAAGCTCGCCTTTGGCGATATTGCTGAATAAGCTGTATGATGTTGATATTAAAAGCTCTGTTCCAAGCGCTCTTGAGCAGTATTATTCAGTTGTAATAAATAACGTAAAGGCAGGCAAGCTCAATGATGAAGTTGATAAGTTTACAAGCTTCATATCAGACGGCAATGGCATGGTTGTTGTTGGCGGACCGAGCGCATTTGAAAGGGGCAACTACAAGGATTCTGTTTTTGAGCTTTTGCTGCCTTCTTTTGTCGCAACTCCCGGAAAAAAAGAGGGCGATGTCAATGTTGTTATTTTGATCGACATATCAGGCAGCACAGGCGCAATGTTTGGAGTAAAGGGAAAAACAGTTGATGTTGAAAAGGCGCTTGCAATCGGGGTTCTTCAGGACCTTAAATTTGATGACAAGCTGGCTGTTATTGCATTCAACAACAAAGCTTATCTGGTTTCAGAGCCAAGCTATGTAATGGAAAAAGTTGATTTGGATGATAAGATTGCAAGCCTGCAGGACCAGGGAGGCACATTAATCGGCCTGGGCATAATGAAGTCAATAGATATTTTAAGGACACTAAAGGGAAGCAAGAATATAATACTTATAAGCGATGGCCAGTCCCAGCAGGATGATGATGCAATAGCATCTGCAAAGCTTGCAGCAAACAACGGAATAAAAATATATACAGTGGGTGTAGGGCCTTCAACAAACGAAATTTTAATGAAACAGCTTGCTTCGCTATCAAATGGCATTTATTTCAGGGCAACAGACTCATCAAGGCTGAAAATACTTTTCGGGGATGTTGACAAGAACAGGCAGTCTAATGAATTCAGCCTTGTTGTGCTTGACAGGGATCATTTCATAACGAGCGACCTGGATTTGAAAGCAACAATTACAGGCTATAATGCAGTTGTTCCGAAATCAACAGCAAAGATGCTCGTAACAACAGACAACGGAAACCCAATAGTGAATGCCTGGCGCCTTGGCCTGGGAAAGGTTATAACAATTGCAACAGATGACGGAACAAGATGGGCAGCAGAGCTTCTTGCTGAAGACAATTCAAAATTAATTGTAAGGTCGATGAACTGGGCAATAGGCGATCCAGAAAGGCGAAGCAAGCAGTCTGTTGACATTCCGGATACAAGGGTTAACGAGCCAACTGAAGCAACAATAAAATCAGAAACACTTCCTGCTTATGAAAATCTTGTAAAGATCGGCGAGAACACATATTCAGCAACCTTGACTCCTGAAAAAACCGGCTTTACAAATGCATATGGGGCTGTATTCGCTGCAAACTATCCAAAGGAGCTTGAGTACATTGGCGTTAATGAAAAATTAAGGAGCCTTGTTGAAAGCACAGGGGGAAAATTTTTTAATTCGAACCAGCTGGAGGAGATCATAGATTACACAAAAACAAAATCAATGAGGCAGATAACATCAAAAGAAAGCATCAGATGGCCGTTTATAATCGCAGCAATTGTTATTCTGCTGATTGAGATATTTATAAGGAGAGGGTATAGAAAAGAATAAAAACAGAGAAAATTAACTGATATAAAATGTCCTATATAACCAAAAACGCAAACCTTTTGCTTCTGGCGCTCATAATAGTCAGCGCAGTAGCGCTTGCAGCAGCATCAATCTACTTTCAAAATAATTTTGAGAAAATAAACAACGATTACAATAAAAAACTTGCCCAGCTGAATAATGTTTCAAAGCAGCTGGAGCAGGAGCAGGCAGCGCTGACAAAAATAAGGGAAGAGCTCTCATTAAAGTCAGAAAGGGAAGTGCAGTTCACAGAAAAGTATACTGAAGTAAAAGGAGAGAAGGAAACCCTTGAAGCTGAAAAGGCTAAATTGCTTCTGGAAAAGGCAAAATTAGATGCTGACCTGAAGGATACAGCAAACCAGCTGTTTGCAGCAACAACGGATATTGCAAACAAAAAAATCGAAATAACGAGCTTAAATGCTCAGATAACAACATTGACCGGCGACATCAACAGCTATAAGTCAAAGCTAAGCTCATGCAGAACTATACTTGCAGGATACACTAATTCAACTACATGCTGATTAAGGTTAAAATGCGCGGCATAGAACAGGCACTAAAGGAGGTGAAAGAGGTTTTAGTAACAATCAACGTATTTGACAGCCTGCTTTATTCCCTTATAGTCCTGCTTGGCTGTGTTTTTCTGTTTTCATTAATAAGGGTAAAATGGTATTTTGCATTAATTCCGTTTATTGCATTCTTCGCGTATGACATGAGAAAAAGAATCCAGATGGCCAGGTACAATTATGTCGAAGAGAAAGTGCCGAATTTAAAAGAGCAGCTGATAACGGTTGCAGATAACCTGGATAAGAGCAATGAGGTGGTTGATGAATTAAATAAGGAAGTTTTGAAAAAGATGAAAGAAGTGAAAAAGGCTTCTTGCGCTGTTTGTCCTGTCTTTTTTGATAATATTTGCATCTGCGCTTAATGTGCATTTTCTTGACTTCAACGCGGCTGTGCAGGATATCGGAAAAGCCCTTCCGAGATATTACGCAAGGCATGAAAAGGTTGATTTTGAGCAGAATGATTCTTCCATTTACGGCAACAAATCAGTTGCAGAGCTTGGGCAGGAAGAAATAAAGCTTCAGCTTAACCCTTTGTCATCAGACATCAATATAAACGAATTAAAGGAAGCTGAAAAAAAGAAGTTTGGCGAATCATATCCTTACGATGTCTATGCTTCCTCAGACACGACGTTCAAGGAGGACATTCCATTGAGCTACCAGAAGATTGTGAAGAATTATTTCAATAGTTTGACGCAGAAGTAATCATCATTTTCAATAAATTTAAAAAGAAAGATAACAAACAGCAATAAAAAAGGTGATAAGATGATAATAGACGATGCAAAAAAGGTGTTTGATCTTCTGTTCAAGGAAGCGAAAAAAGTGATTGTCGGCCAGGATGAAGCTCTTAAGCAGATGCTTGTTGCTTTGCTGGCAGATTCACATGCCCTGATAGAGGGCTATCCGGGACTGGCAAAAACATTGGCTGTCAAGACATTGGCTAATCTTATGGACTTAAGGTTTGCAAGGATACAGGGAACTCCTGATCTGATGCCGTCTGATATAACAGGCACATATATGATAGAAACAACAAGCTCTGGCAAAAATGCGTTTAAGTTCCAGTACGGCCCTGTATTTGCGAATGTTGTTCTTGCAGACGAGATCAACAGGGCAACGCCAAAAACACAGTCTGCTCTGCTTGAAGCAATGCAGGAAAAGCAAGTGACAGTCGGAAATGAGACATTTAAGCTCGATCTTCCTTTCTTTGTCATTGCAACTCAGAACCCAATTGAGCAAGAGGGAAGCTTGTCACTAAACGAAACAGTATTTATTAATGGGCAATTAAAAACAGGCAAGGAATTACTAAATTTAGCTCAGGACAGCTGCATTGCTGAGGATGAAAGGGGAATACGGCTTTATGATATTGATTCATGGACATTCAGCCTTAACCTTTCTGGAAAATTAGAAAAACAAAAGTGTTTGCTTTATACACTGCCGTACAATGACGAGATGATAGCCATAACAACAAAAACTGGCAAGAAGCTAAGCGTTACAAAAAATCACCCATTCTTGGTAAATGAAAACGGCATTATCGCCTGGAAAAAAGCAGAGGACTTGACAAAACAGGATTATTTAGTAAATCCTGCTAAATTGCCTGCAATTGAGCCTCAAAAGACAATATCGCATGATGAGGCAATTTCCTTAATGACGCAAAAGCCAATACTAAAAGAAATTATTTTTGACGAAGATTTCGCATTCTGGTCAGCTTTCCTGTTGTCAGACGGCTCAATTGGAGAAAAATGTGTTGAAGCAGTGCAAAAGAATTATCCAGAAGCTCTCGATAAGTTTATTGCAGTATCCAAAAAATACGGATTCAACCCTTCTGTTTCGACAAACAGAGGCTGCAGATATGCAAGAATTTATTCAAAGCCGCTTGTCGAATATTTGAAAATCCGTTTTGGAATAAGTGGCGGCAAAGACAAAGAAATTCCTTCGTGGTTCTTAAGCCTTCCAGCTGAGATGAACCGCGAATTTTTAAAAACATTCATTTCGCTGGAATCTTCGCTTAGGGATAACAGAATTGTTTTTACACAAAAAAGTGCAAAGAATGTCAGCATAATATCCTACATGCTCTTGCGTGAAGGGATGATGTCATGGATAAGACATGATGGGCGGGTCTTCAGATTAAAGATTCAAGGCAGAGACTTCATAAACTTTATCAAAAATATAGGCTGGGTTTCTGATGACAAAATTAAGAATATGGCTTTAGACAGGACCGCTAAATCCAGTTTCAGGGTTGTGCCTGTTGACAGAAAATCCATCTTAAGGCTAGTGGAATTGCTTGGGCTGAATAGTTTCCATACATTAAAAGGCCGTAAAAGCATCACATCAAGGCAGTGGTACGGCAGTTATAAAGGAATTAAAGAAGGCGAAATCGTCATGTCGGTTGATTCTTTAAAAGGATTTGTAACTGATATTAAAAACGAAATCAATATTAGAAAATCTGCTGACTTTTCCTGTCTCTTGGAGAGCAACCCGCGCAGATTTGCAGCAGGAATTGGTACGCCTATAACTGAAATTTCAGAAAATTTGAGCATATCAAAAGACCATGTGTGGAACTTATACAGCGATGGCATTTCAGCAAAGACTGTGCAGATCAAGGAATTTTTAATAGAACAACATTCTGCTGTTTTAAAAGAAGCAGAAACTTTGTTAAATTACTGTGAAACATTATTGAGCGAAGACGTATATTATGATAAAGTAAAATCAATAGAATACTCGGCTTCTGAGGGTATGGCTTTTGGGCTGACAGTGCCTGCATTGCAAAACTATGTTGCCGGCTTTGGCGGCTGCGGAATAAACCACAATACATACCCTTTGCCAGAAGCGCAGAGCGACCGTTTCCTACTTAAAATAAAAGTGAATTATCCGACTTATGACGAAGAGCTTGAAATAATCAACAAATATACGGAAGTAATGCGAGATAGGGAGCTTAAGCCGGTTATCTCGAAAAAAATGCTTTTGGAGCTTCAAAATATAACGAGGCAGGTGCCTATTGCAAATGATATTAAAAAACACATAGTGGATATTGTGGCCGAAAGCAGGAAGAAAAAAGATCTTATAGAGTACGGCGCATCTCCCCGCGCATCCATCGGCCTGGTTCTTGCTGCCAAAGCCCGCGCTCTTGTAGAGGGAAGGAAATATGTCAGCAAGGATGACGTTGCTGCAATGATGTACCCGGTCTTAAGGCACAGGATAATACTCAGTTTTGATGCAGAGCGCCAGAACCTGTCAGAAGATGATGTAATCAAGAAGCTAGTCAAATGATTGACCTCGAATTTCTTAAGCAGCTGGACCGTTTCAGCATAATTGTAAATAAAAGGATAACCTCTTCATTTTCCGGAGAGAGAAAAACCCCGTTCAGGGGCAAAGGGCTTGTTTTCAAGGATTTCACAATGTATGCTCCTGGCGAGGATATTAGGACAATTGACTGGAGAGTTTATGCCCGCACCAATAAATTATTTGTGAAGAGATATGAAGAAGAGCGCAATCTTGTTATCCACATTGTGCTTGACTTCAGCTCAAGCATGAAATTCGGGAAGCAGGTTAAGAAAGCAGAATATGCCTCAATGCTGGGCATGGGCTTTGCATATCTGGCAATGAAGAATAATGAAAAATTTGTTCTTTCAACTTTTTCTGATAAATTAGAGTTATTCAGGCCCAGGAAGGGAAGAAGGCAGCTTGCTACAATATTCAGTTACTTGTCCGAGAAAGATCCGAAAGGGCTTTCGAAATTCGAAGAGTCGCTTGCAAAATATAAAAAATTAATAACATCAAAATCGCTTGTTGTGATAATCTCTGATTTCCTGTATAATCCTGAGGAGATTAAAAACACCCTTTACAGGCTGAAGCATCATGAAATAAAGCTGATACAGGTGCTTGACCCGGTTGAAGTTGACCTGAATCTGGAAGGTGATTACAAATTAAAGGATTCTGAAACAGGGCAGCTTATGCAGACTTATATAAGCCCCTATCTCAGGAAAAGATACCAGGGGCAGTTAGGCGAGCATAATGCAAAGATCGAGCAGGCATGCAATGATGTAAGGGCAAGGTTCTTTTCTGTTTCAACAGACATGAAACTGTTTGATGCGTTCTTCAAGGTTTGTGTCGGGTAAAACAAGAAATATTAAATACTTATAAAAAATTCCTCTTATTATGGACCCTTTATTAGAGATCCAAACAGCAATAGAAAAAATACAGAACACTGATGTAGATAGAATTCTGATGCATTATGTTGATAAAAGTGAAACAGATAAAAAAATTGAAATAAGTAAAAAAGAAAATGAAGAAAAACAGTCTGAAAGAATCAATGCAATAAAACTTAAAATCCCTAAAACAAAGCCGTTTAAAACCAAAAATATAGAATATTCTTACATTGCGGAGAAAGAGAAAAACAAAAACAAGCCGAAAGCCATTTATTATTATTCTCCGAAGATCATAAAGCCTGCAGAGGCTCATTACACATTTATTCCGTCAGGTGTAACAATAAGAAGGGCGCCGCAGGCTCACCTTGGATTTGGCGTTTTGGGAAGGGCGTTTCCCGGATTGAATGTGATAGAGATCCTTGAAACATTGTACGGCTCAGATTTTGAAGAAGTCAAGTTTCACGAAGTGAAGCATGTGCAGTATCCCCATCTCTCAGAGATCGAGATCAGGCAGAAAGTAAAGTCAGAGCTGCCGTTTGAGGCAAGGTATCATTAAATCCCCCACATTGAATCTTCTTTTCTTTTGATCTCTGCGATCTCTTTCATCACCTTAAGCTCATCCTGCATAAGAAGCCTTGTCAGTGTCTTTAATTTCCTGAAATTGCCTTCCGGGATCGAGGAATAAAGAACATCGCCTTCAAACAGCTGCCTTCCGACTGTAACATTATCGAATGCCATTGCAATCTGCTTTCCTTTTTCAGCTGCTGTTACGTTTTCCTGCTCTACCTGCATGCTTCTTATCTTTGAAAGCTCTTTTCCGTCTGCTTTCATAATTGGCATGTCAACCTTTGCTTTGCCAACTAAGATTTCCACTCCGACAATTGCAGGATGGCTCTGCCTGAACACATAACCAGTTAAAACCTGTATTTTGCACGGCCTTACTAATAGATCCAATTCCCTTGTTTCCTCTTTCTTTTTTTCTTCTGCCTGCCAGTTCTCAAGCTCTTCTATCAGCCTGTAAATTATATTGCCCATAATTATTTTGGCTTTCTCGCTTTTAATGCCGGATTCTTTTTCAACATTGAAGCCGAGAATAACTGCCTGCAGAGGATCCTTCTCAAACATTGACTCTGCATCTCCGATGTCTTTTTTGTTTATATTGCCAATTGAGGCTTTTTGGACTTTTATGCCTTTTTCAACAAGCATTTTATTTAGAGCTTCCAAACTGCCAAGGCTGTCAGCTTTTATGACAACCCCTTCTTTTGATGTTTCAAGCATCACTTCCTCGACTTCTTTCTGAACTTCCTCTTTTGCTTTTTCAAGCTCCTTTCCTGCGCTTCTCAGGGGCATTCCGGCAACAACGTCTTCAATATCGGGGGCAGAGATTTTAACGCCGGTTGCAGCAAAAACTTCCTTTACAGCAAGAAACTTTGTTTTTTTGTCCCTCATTTCAGCAAGAGGCATTGGCTGCAGCAATGCCTTGACTTTGGCTATGATTGGCTTTTCCAAGCCCCCGATTACAATTGTATCACCTATGTTTAAATGCCCGTCATAGATTATTGCATCAACTGTTTTCCCCAACCCGGTTTCTTCCTTGACTTCTAAAACTGTTCCTTTTGCATCTCCGGAAGCATCAAACTTTAAATTTTCCTCTAAGAATTTCTGCGCCAATCCTGTTAGAACCATCAGCAATTCAGGAATTCCCTCTCCGCTTACTGCAGATGTCGGGATAATGGCAATCTGCTTTGTATAGTCTTCAACCCTGTCAAATCTTTCTGCATTCAGGCTGAATTTTTCATAAATCTTTGAAACAATTGCATAAAGCTTTTTGTCAAACTCTTCCCTTACTTTTTCGCTTTGCTTTGAAATGTTGGAAACAATAGTTGCACTAGTGTCAGAAGCCCAGCCGCCAATAACATCAATCTTGTTCGCAGCTATGATGAATGGCGTCTTGTACTGCCTTAGGATCTCAATTGCCTCAATAGTCTGCGGCTTAAAGCCCTCATTGATGTCAATAACAACAATAGCGATATCTGCAAGATTTCCGCCTCTTTTCCTTAAGTTTGTGAAAGCAGCATGGCCAGGAGTGTCAATAAACAATAAGCCGGGAATAGTTATCTTTAGCTTCAATGATGCAAGTAAATTGCCGCATATCTTTTTGATCACCTCAATCGGAATAATTGAAGCTCCTATTGCTTGGGTTATTCCGCCAGCCTCTCCTTTTGCAACAGCAGTGCCTCTAATTCTGTCTAAAATTGAGGTCTTTCCATGATCCACATGCCCCACTATTGTGCAAATGAGGCTTCTGATCTGCGCCATAAGAATAAGGAATAAAAGGGTTCTTTTAAAGTTTGTTGTTTTGTCTATAAAAAGGTTTTAATATTGGCTCACATTCTACGTTCATTATGAACCAAACAATCCAGGAAGGAAGAGCAAAAATATACATTAAAGAAGCTGAAAAGATCTCCAAACAAATGCCAGTCTTCTATAATCCAGTGATGAAGCTGAACAGGGACATCTCAGTTTTGCTGTTAAACACAATAGACAAAGCCAATTTCCAAATAGCAGATCCATTGGCTGGCTCCGGTATAAGGTCACTAAGATTTTTATCGGAGTTAAATGAAGATAAAATAAAAGAAATATCTGTGAATGATTATTCGAAGGATTTTATAAGGCATTTTAAAAACAATTTAAAATTAAATAAGATCAAGAATAAAAAAATAAAAATAACTAATGAAGACGCAAACCTGTTTATTTTGAATTCATCTGGATTTGATTATATTGATATTGACCCATTCGGAACGCCAAATCCTTTCCTTGATTCTGCTGCAAAAAGGCTTTCAAGAGAAGGCATATTGGCAGTTACAGCAACAGACACAGCTCCGTTATGCGGCACTTATCCGGAAGCATGCCAAAGAAAGTACTGGGCAGTTCCGTTAAGAAACGAGCTGATGCATGAAATCGGATTGAGGATATTGATCAGAAAAATACAGCTAATAGCCATGCAGTATGACAAGGCGCTGACTCCGATTTTTTCTTATTACAAAGACCATTACTTCAGGGTTTTTTTAAGGTGTGAGAAGGGAACAAAAGAGGTTGATGAAATCATAAGGCAGCACGGGATGTTTGAAAATGCCGGTCCATTATGGATTGGGCCATTATGGGATGAAAAATTAGTTGATAATATGTCCAAAAACAGCAGGGAAGAAAGCTACAGTCTGTTAAGAATCATCAAAGATGAGTCAAAAATAAATACAATCGGATTTTACAATATGTCCAAAATAGCTGAAAGAAATCGCTTGAAAACAATCCCTAAAAAGCAGGTCATAATTGAAAAGATAAAAAAGATCGGCTACAAGGCGTCAGAGACGCATTTCGATCCGGAAGGGATAAAATCAGACATGATATTAAATGAATTAATTAAAATTTTGAAATAATCATCCAATTCCTCTTCTCACATCTACAACTTCCACGCTTTCAACCTCATCAACATTCCTTAACAGGTCTTCAAGCGGGTCTGTGCTGCCTTTCTTTTCATCCATGGAGAATATTATCTTCACGGCCTTCAGCCCGAAAGCAACAGGCTCATGCTCTGCTTGGGCAATATTGCCGCCGAATTTTACAATAAGCTCTTTCGCAGATTCCTCTATTTTGCTTAAATCAGAATCAGGGCTTTCAGGCATTATTTTGATAGTTACATAGACAACTGCCATTTTAATTTGGCCCTTCAAAACCGCATTGGTCGCACTTGTATTTTGCTGAGATCTCCCTGCAATGGTAGCATCTCACTATGTCGCCTTTGCCGCAGCTGGGGCATTTGATGATAACAGAGCCTTCTTTGTTTGCAATTCTTCTCTTGCATGTCCCGCATAATAATTTTTCAGCCATCATGATTATACAAAATAAGCAAGTCATTTATAAATCTTTTTGTTTCGCTTTTTAAGGATTGGCCAAAACTGAAATTTCTGCATCTTTTTTTATATTTGTTGCAGAATAACAACACGGAAATAGAATTGAGAGTGCAATAAGCGCAAGAGCGACATTTCCGCCCCTCGTTCCATAATGATATATACGATCAATTCTTTTTTGGTATGCATCAACTGCCTCAATGTTCTTCATTTCTGCCAGCTTCTGTTCAACTTTCATGATGACATCATCCAAACGTCGGCTAGCCGTCCACTGCTGCCCCAAAACTTCATCCAGATTTTTTTGAATTGTTTCAGGAACTACATATTCTACGATGTGGCTTAATTCAAGATTCACCCCATTAAGGGAGCTTAATAATTGTTGTGCTTGATTGTATGTTCTAACAATAGGCGTAGCATTTTCATACCTATCTGTAACGGACGCTATTTTTATTAGCGAACCAACCCCACTTAAGAGACCTACCAAAACTCCTGCAAAGAAAAGCCGTTTACTTCCTGATAGGATTTTATCACTTAAGGTCCTATGGTGGTTTTTAATTTCTTTTTCCCTCTCTTCCATGTTACTTGTTGTATTTTGCTCCATTTTATTTGTCTAAGTAAAATAATACTTATAAATCTTTTGTTTTTTACCTTTCCAGAGATACAACAAAAGTATTTAAATAAAGCATTTCCCTATCCCAATGATGGGGATATTAGATTCTCTACTTAAAAGGAAAAAAGAGGCAGAAGCAATGAAAGACATAGATATGCCACCGCCGCCTCCACCGCCAGATTCATCGCCTTTTTCCATGAAATTAAAGGAAGCCCCGAAAAAGGCTGAGCTGCCTAAGCTGAAGGAGTTAAAACAGCCCTCCAAGAAATTGCAGCTGCCGAAATTTGAAGAAGAGGAAAAAAAGCTCAGGGAAGGGGAAAGGTCAGCAATAACAGCCCTGCTTGAAAAGCCAATAGATGTTAAAAAGAAAGCTTTGGATAAGAAGGAAAAAGAGCTGAAAGAAAGGGAAGACGCCTATAAGCGCGATCTGGATTACTTGGAAACTTTAAGGCGCGTGCATGATAATGAGCTGAGGGAAAGAAGGAATATTCTGAAGCAGATTGAAAATGAGATAAAAGAAAGAGAGAACGAGCTTTTAGGCAAAGAAGAGAGGCTAACATTTGAGAAGAAACAAATATCCGGTGATAAGAGGAAGTATGCAAAGCTTGACGAATTGGAAAAATCATTAAAAAAGAAAGAAGATGAAATATCAAAGCAGGAGCATCTTTTCAATCAAAGAAGCAGCGATTTTGAAAAATCAATACTTGCATCAAGAAAGGAAAACGATGAAAGAAGGAGAGAATTAGCAGAGCTTGAAAAAATAAATGCAAAGAAAGCATTAATATTGAAGCAATTCCAGGGGCAGATAGCGAAAAGCAAGGATCAGCTTCAAGTCCTTTTAACTGAGCAGAAAGAAAGATTGAAGCAGTTGGCAGGCGCATGGATGGAGAAGGAGAAAAAACTGGATGCTGTCACGCAATTTATGGGTGTTGCAGATTTCTCAGCGCAAGTCAATAAGATTGAAGAGGATATAGCAAATCTTGAGAAAAAGGATTCTGAAATCATAGCCACAGTTGGGAAGATAACTTCAGAGAGGCAGACAATAGATAAGAAGGAATTTGAAGTGAATAAAAAACTGGCATATATGGATAAGCTGCAGAAAAAGCTCGAATATGACAGATTGATGCTTGCAAAAGAAAAAGAGCAATCAAGAAGAGACAGGGAAAAGGCTGGACGCATTAAAGAACTAAAAGCAGACCTGCCTTCATTGGAAGATATGCATGAAAAGCTGAGCAAGAAGATTAATGAAGAGCAGAGAAAACTGGATCAGATAATGCTGCAGTCTGTTGTGACAAAGGAAATGCTTAAGGACAAGGAAAAAGAGCTGGATAGAAGGGAAGGCGCAATGGAAAAGGAATTCTTGCACCTTAAAAACAAAGAGCAGCGCTATTCAGATGAAGCTGAAGAGATCGAAGAGAAAGAATTTAATGAGTTTGTTGATCTGACAAAGCAGAAACTCTCTCCAAAAGGCATTAAAAGCGCTGAATATTTTGAAAGAAGGCCGAAGAAAGTAGAGGCAGAGCCTGGCAAATTTGATGCCTTGATAAAAAACTGCAGGGATGCAATTGAGTCAGGCCAGCTGATCGCAGCAAAGCAGTTCTACAGCCAGCTAAGGGATCAGTTCTACAGCATGAAGCTTGAAGAAGATGAAAGGAGAATCCTTCTGAACACAATAAGGGAGCTTTATAATGATATAAATCTGGCGATGCTTAGATAGAAATTATTTTCTCTTTCTCATCAACACTAAACTCCACATCCAGAAAATTCTCAACAACGTAAATGTTCGTCAATGTATGATTGCTGATCTTCGATGTTTTTATCTTCCCTCCAAAAAGGCCTAAAAACGGAATTAAGTTGTCTGCAAGATGCTCATCAACAGCAGCTCCTGAGCTTATCTCTTCAGCAAGCTTTTTTGCAGCTTCTTCCCCGACAATCTCTGCTTTCTTGCCCCTCTCCCCCAGGCAGTCTGCCCCGATTATTGCATTCTGGAAAACAGCCCACAGGACAATTGCGCTGCCGTCAGAATAGCTGTCGCAGTATTCTGACAGAATGTCGATGGGGCAGCCATATTTTTTAAGCAGGGATTTTGCAGCTGAGCTTTGCCTTTCAGCAACATTTGCTTTTTCCAGGCTTTTTGTTGCATTCGATATGCCTTTTATCTTTATTAATTCGCCACGCTCTGTTAGTTCGATTTTTTTATTTTCTTTTTTTAAAAAACAATAAAACTCTTCAAAATTCTTAAAATCACTCAATTTATATTTCGGCTTGATGTCAATCTCAACCACGCCTCCGCCTTTAGGATAATGGCCTCTTCTTATCAGATCAACATTGAGCTTGCTGCAGAAACCACCAACATGCGGAATAAAAACATTTCTGAAGTAATCAAAAGGCATGCTCCATGACACGTCTGTCCCGCCTTTTATTGCAAGCTTCATCTTTTTATCGGCAAACAGGCAGGGCAGCAATAAGGACTGCAATAAAAGAGTTATTGATCCGGCAGTTCCAATGTCAATCTCAATATCTTTTGCCTTTATTCTATCAGGCTCAAATTTAAGATAAGTTGAGCCAAGTTCAGCTCCTTCAGTTTTGGCATTGCATAATTGGCCTAATGACTTAATGCAGTAAAGATGCTGGGCCTTAAGGCCTGGATCCTTTCTTCCTTTCCGTATATCATGAACTTCAAAAGATTTGCCTGTTATAGCTGATAGAGCAAGGGCTGTCCTTACGATCTGGCCTCCGCCTTCAAGATAATTGCCATCAATAGCTATCATAACATAAAGGAAATGAATATCCTTTAAAAAAGTTGTTGAAAATCAAGTTAAACATTCACATAATTACTGGCAATCCTGCGGGCAAATTCCCTTTTCTTTCTCCACAGGCCCGCAGATGCCGTCGCCGCAATAAGGATGTGTCTGGTCTTTGTTTTGTTGTTTAAGTGTTTGTTTTGCATTAACTTGATTAGTGGTTTGTTCACTCTCAGAGCCTCCTTTTCTCCATTCAAATTCTGCCAGATATAGCCTGTAATCATCGCCAACATAAGCGACATAAATTTTATCGCCTGAAACCTCAATATTATTCTCACGCCAGTCAAAAGCCCTGACCCTGCTAAGAGATGCAAAATTATTTTTTACATCAAAAGCCTCAAGATACATCGAGAAATCATCTTGATGATTGTTAAGGTAGGTTATGTACAATATTCCATCTTTATATCGCGCAGAAGTAACTCGGGTATTGAATTCCCCTGCATAATTTGTAAGCTTTATAGAATTGGAAGCAGAATTTAGATCATAAGCCAACTCAAAGGCATAAATAGAAGATGCAGAATCTGGAGCAATTGGCTTCCCAATTCCAACGCCCCCAATCAGGTATAATTTTCCATCAATCTCTACAACAGTATTCTGGGACACACCATTATCCCCGATGAAGCTTGATAAATCTATAATATACCTATTTAGCTCATTAAATTCAGAGTCATATTCTATTATATTCTGGACAGGGCTAAAGTGCGACCTTCTCAAGACATAATATCTGCCATTATGAAAGAAAGGCGTAGGGTCATCGCTGGCATGTTTTCCTTTAAAGCAATTTTCACCAACCAGCTGAATCAGCTCTGGGGAAGTGACGCACCCGGAAATTGCTTCAGTCTTGATTTTTATTAGCGAAATTGCAGAATAAATCGCAATGCCGTTTTTATTGATATCGCACCTTTTCTCTTGCTCACATTTCTCAATTAAAGCAGTCTTGTTGCGCCGGGCATTCTCGAAAGCATACCAAAAATTCCCTTTATCATCCCTGGAGGTTCTTATGTCTGTGGGAAAATAACCTGCATTGTCTCCTGAAAAAAGATTAAGATAGCCTTCCTGATTAAAATTCTCATCAAGGATAACAAGGGCAAATCTTTCTCCTGTATTAAAAGCGTAATAGAACTTATCCCCTATTTTCTGGATTTCAGGCCTCCAAGACTTAAGTGGCTCGTTGGTCTTTGGAGTCACATCATAGGTATTTACCTTGACAAGAGATAATTTCTCTGAATGCAGACTCAAGTACCAAGAAAAAGCTGTAATAATTAATACAATAAAAATTGCAATTGTTACAATTGAAATTACTATTTTTTTGCCCATATTATTTTCATTCCTCTTTTATTTGCAGTCCTGCGGGCATACCTCTGGATTTGCCTTTTCAACTGGCCCGCATACCCCATCCCCGCATTTGCCTTTTGCTCCGCTTTTTGCTTCTGGCTTCTGAGCTGCTGTTTCCTGTTTTGATTCTTCTCCAAAATCATCCTTCCATGCAACATAAACAGGTTTGCCTAAATCTTTTCTGTTGAATTTGTAAGCATAGATATTATTTGCACCATCACTTATCACTTCAATATTATCCCATTCAGAGCCCTCCAGTTTTTCT
>JACPBO010000043.1 GCA_016180285.1 Candidatus Woesearchaeota archaeon | reverse complement strand
GCCATGGTCTTATACCAGCATACTCTTTTCTTATCTCTTCATCAGGATTGTTTTTTATCCAGTCCACTACTGCTGCGCTTGGAGAAGCTGCATAAACACAGGTTAACATTGACCATAGACTGTATCTTATTACACCATTTTTATTTTTAAATTCAAACTGTTCTTTATAGAAATCATCTTGTTTAATATTCTTTACAACCTCAATCAAAGAACCATACCTTTGCTTTAGGCTTTCTATTAATTGTCCTGTTAGCTCCCTTCCTAAAGGATTGCTATTGCTTTTATCTGTAATCCAGATGCCCAAAACATGATTGAAATGATAAGTTCTTAAATCAGGCAGAAGCCCTTCTTTATGAATCATATTCAGTGCTTCGTCTAAATCTACATATCGAACTTGTTTTTTTTCAGGACGCGCTCTTCTATCTAAATCTGGGCCTTCATGTTCTAGTATAAAGTCCACTATCTCATCTACTGTTTTTTGATTTGAAGTTATATGTGAGCTCATTAGTTTTTGCCCTCTCTTACCACATCAATCGTCAGCTTAACAATAGTCTTTGGCTTTAATTCATCCTGCAAGAATGAAGGAATAACTATTATGTTCTGCCTGCCATGCTTGGCTATTCTTTTGGTCAAAACAAATTGTTTATTCTTCAATTTTAACCTTTGAACTATCTGTATATCTATAGAACCCCTTTTGATGTATAAAATATACATCAAGAATGCCCGATCAATATTTAAATCTTTCTATTTGTAACTATTATTAAGTAAATACTAATCAAAACCGCAACCAGAGTCATTTCATTCCTAGCTTTTGGTTTTCTCGCTTTGCTTAAAAATCAAAAGCTTTATATACTATTAATATAATAATCATTTAAAACATACCTTAAAACATCAAAAATAACATTAAAAATAATAGTATGGTGAAGATCCAAAAACTCCAGTCAGGGCAGTTAATAATAACAATACCTAAAGTCCTTGCTGAATACGAGCATCTGGACAAAGGCCAGAAGATCGAATTTGAAAAGCACAAAGAAGGATTTTTACTAAAAATAAAGAGGTAAAATGTCAGGCAAATCCACATCCACGTTCAAAAAAGAAAAAATCCAGCCATGGTGCCGACACGACAGGGGTTGTCCCTTCGGGATGTCGTGTAGGATATGCGAACGCAGTGAGCATATCCGTAGGCACCATGGTTGGCTGGATTTTTTCATGCAAATAAATAAAACATTTAGAAACTTTACTTAAAAAAGAGGCAGCAAATAATGCAGAACATATTCATTGATATCGGGGCAATAATCATTGTGGCGGCAGTTGGAGCCTTCTTGGCAAGGCTGATAAAGCAGCCTTTGATTCCGGCATATGTGATCGGGGGAATTGTTCTAGGCCCTGTTTTAGGGCTTATAGTGAACAATGAATCAATAGCAACATTATCAGAGATCGGCATAGCTTTCTTATTGTTCATTGTGGGCTTAGAGATGGATTTCAAGAAGCTTAAGAATGTTGCATTAGTATGCACAGCAGGAGGATTAATCCAGATGGCTGCATTGTTCGGCCTGGGATTTTTAATTGCATTTCTCTTCGGATTTAAAAGCTTTGATCCCCTGTATCTCGGACTAATCATAGCATTCAGCTCAACAATGGTTGTCATAAAGCTATTGGCTGATAAGGGTGAAATCGAAACTCTGCACGGCAGAATCATAATAGGGATACTGCTCATGGAAGATATTGTTGCAATATTTGCATTGTCAATAATACAGAATCTCGGGCATTTTGGAGTGTATGATATTGCAGTTTCAACTTTGAAAGGGCTGGCTGTTTTTGCGATTTCATGGGCCGCAAGCAAATACGCGCTGCCTTACCTGTTCAAATTTGCTGCAAAAACACAGGAAATACTGTTTTTAGGGGCATTGGCAACATCATTTGCATTCTCAATACTGTTCAGCTATCTTGGGTTTTCAATAGCGATAGGGGCATTCACTGCAGGCATTGCGCTTGCAAATACAAATTATTCAATAGAAATAGCAGGCAAAATAAAATCATTAAAGGATTTCTTTTCCACAATATTTTTTGTTTCGCTTGGATTGCAGATATTACCTGGAACAATAATGCCCATGCTGCCGCTCCTTATAGCATTGATTCTTGCAATAGTGATCGTCAAGCCCATACTAACAATAACGATATGCAGCATTTTCGGATATAAAAAAAGGCCGTCTTTTATTGCAGCAATATCGCTGGCGCAGACAAGCGAATTCTCGCTGATAATAGCGATGCAGGGCGTATTACTGGGCCATATAAGCAATGCGCTCTTCTCAATGGCGGTGGTGCTTGCAACTGCAACAATGCTTTTCACATCTTACTTCATAAAGTTTGATAATTTCCTTTATGAAAAAATCGGGCATTTGCTTAACTTTTACAGCGTATTTGTGAGATATGAAGAAGAGCCTAACATATTGAAAATGTTTTCGGGCTGGAAAGAAGCCAAGTGGAAGCCCTTTGTCAAACAGCCGGGGCCCTTGGCCCCTGCGAAGCCGTCAATTTCAACTGTCCCGGACAAGTTTGACAACCTTCTTATCATAAGAAAGGCAAGGGAATCAAATGAAAAGGCAATTATTTTTGTCACAGCAAACAATGTTGATGACGCTTTAGAGCTTTATGATGCCGGAGCGGATTATGTCATACTGCCGCATTTCCTCGGCGGAGAGCATGTTTCGCTGCTTATTGAGAAATTTTCAGCTGACTTAAGAAGCATTTTTGAAATAAAAATGAGGCACATAGAAGAGCTGAAAGAGAGAAAGAAGCTGGGTCATGAGCATCCGGAGCATGCAAAATGAGCTTGAAAGATAAGGTAAAAAACCTTGAAGCTGCAGTAAGAATCGGCAAGAACGGATTGACAGAAGGCATTATGAATGAAATAAAAAGGCAGCTTAAAGATAAGAAACTGATTAAAGTAAAAATGCTGAAGCCGTTTATTGCAGACAAAGACAAAAAAAATGCTGCAAAAGAACTGGCTGAAAAGACAGGCTCAGAAATTGTGCAGATTGCAGGCTTTACAGTCACTTTATGCAAAAAACAATAAAACAAAACTATATAAACAAAAAGACAAACAATATTCAAGAGGAAGAATGGGATTTTACCGCGATCCAAAAACTGCATTAAGGCTGATAAAATACGGCTTTATTAAAAGCGATTTTAAAAGCAAGTATGAGAAATTCATAATAAAAAAAGATGATGACGCAGCAGCCATAAGTAAAAAAAGCAAGGAATTTGAAACATATTTAAAATCGCTTTCTGAAGAAGAGCGAAAGGCAGTTGAAAGCCATGCTGATGAGGAAAAGTATGAAGAAGCATTATCCCCTCAAAAAAGCACAAAAATTGACACTCAGAAAACAGGATATCCTGCGCCTCCGCACCGCTATAAATTGGTTTACGAGAAATTCAACCACTCGATAGAAGAGAGCTATTACTGGATTCTCAATTACATGAAATTTGATTACGGCTATCCCAAGTTTATAAAAATAATCGATGTCTTCACAGCATCAGAGCAGTCTGCATTTTTTGGAGTGGCGCAGCAAAGGCTTGGATTGCAGCAGGACAGGATAAGCGGATTATTAGCGACAGTCGGAAAGCTTGTTAAGGATTTGTTCCAGATGGTTAGGGAGATGAGAATCATAGATGAAAGGCTGGACCTTTACCGCGACAGCTACGGCTTAAGAGGCGAGAAAAGCGAGGCAGCAGAGATAAGCCTAAAAGGATACTGGATTGACTTAGTTGAAGGCGGGGCAAAGAATCCCGGATCTGTATTCGGGCTTGCGCGCGAGATTGGATTCACAACGCTGCCTGACATCTTTTTTGCCGCCCCCACTGCCTTGAAATCATTGGAAGTTGATAAATATGTTGACAGCCTGCAGTTTAACAGGAAAGTAAAAGAAGTGCTGAAAAGAAAGTTAAAAACTTATATCGAATGGAAGGAAAGAACTTTTCAGGAGCTGATGACAAGGAGAAGGTTTACGCTGCAATATCTGAGGCAGCACAAGGATGTCATCGATATGTACATGTCATGGGTTAAGCCTTATCTCGTCAACATAAAAAGACTGCAGCTTGACCAGAAAAAGGCAGAGAGTGTTGATTTGATAAGCGCTTTTGAAGGTTCAGTAATTGAAATAGAGTTTATTGCAGTGAGGCCGTTTAAGGATGGCGTGAATTCCTGCGCATTGCATCATTTTTATTTCAGGACAAGGCCGCAGATGAGCTATCAGCAGGAAGGCTATCAGAGGGGGCCAATACATGCAGGCCAATTATACTGGAGTGTAAGGGGATATGGATGGACCGATGAGCAGCTTGCAAATTATGAGAGGATGAGAAGAGAGGAGGATTTGGAGTTATTGGGCGACATAGATTCGTCTGTTAAAGCTGCAATGGAAGCGCTGGGGGCAGAGCTGCAGAGATATTTAATAGAAGCCGGGGAAGAGATTCCTGAGGGGAAGAAAGAATCAAAAGAGAAGCCGAAGCTGCCGACAGCAGCTGAGCCGTTCACAGCATTATTTGGCGGATTTGGCGAGCTTTTTGGATCGCTTGGAAAACTGCCAATATCCGGCGATAAGAAAAAAGGACCGAAAGAATATGATATTGAAAAAACACGCGAAACAGCGCTCAAGCACAGCATAAGCGCAATATGGAACTGCTACAAAAACTTCAAGAAAGCGCATTCAATGCTTGCGTGGTAGATAAAATGGGATCTAGTAGTTGATTTTTGGTTGTTCGTTTAACAATTGTTATATTCAATCGTCGTGTAGAATTATAACGGGGGGTTTCCGCCTTTAGTCCTTCGGACATTTAGCCTTTTTCTGTGAAAAAGAAATTTTATAGAGGGATTTCCTTAATCCTACAGATAGATAGTCTGCTATGCAGAGATTTTATTGACAACAACTTCGTTTTGAAATGCTTTTTAATGTAAGATATATTGAGCCAAGTAACAGAAGAATGCTAACAAACGCCAAAACTAGACTAAATTTTAAGATAGCAATTGATCCTGAAAGCCCTAAAAGTGAAATTAAAAGTGGTTTACAGAATGGACATGTTGTAGCAAAAAAACTAACTAACATTCCGCTTACCCCTGTTGTAGCAGACGTGTAATTTTTTCGTTTTTCGCGGAATGAAAACAATTGTAAAGCTATTAACAGCCCTCCTAAGGTAGATAACACAATAAAAAACAATGCACTTTGCAAAGTAAAAGCAAATCTGATGCTAGATAAGCCAAATCTTACATCTATTAAATTGGTCATTATAGAAAAAATCACACCATAAAAGAGACCAGAAGCTACAAAAATAAGAAAATAATCTCTTCTACCAAGTACTCTTTTGATTGGTGCAAATAATTCCTTCATTTTTGACTCACTGCAAGGCATCTATAAGTAATTTTTTTGCTTCGGGTGTCAAAGTTTTTGCTAAGTCTCTCGTACAGACGCAAATGCAGCAGTCGCAGCATGGGCAAACGCCCCCTTTGCAACATTGTTTCTTTTTTTCCATTTTACATACCTCCATTAACTTTATATATTATACCTACTTTCTATTGTATAGTATGAGAACTATTTAAATCAAGAGGTTTAGAAATGGAAAGTAACAATACTTACAAATCAGAAAGTAGAGACTGCAAGATGCGTTCAGCTACAGGATATTGTCCTCGTCCTCTTGAAATTGCTTCTGCATTTTTGAGCAAAAAATGGAGCATCTCACTCATCATAACGATAGGTAATTTTGGGAAATTGAGATTCAATGACATCGAACGAAGACTTGAGTGCATAACTGCAAAAACACTTACGGACAGATTAAAAGAGTTGGAAAAAGAGCAAATTGTTATGAGAAAAGTCTATTCAGAAATTCCTCCAAGAGTTGAGTATTCTTTAACTAAAAGAGGAAGAAGATTAATGAAAGCACTAATTCCGCTGATTCAATGGGCTGAAAATGAATAGTAATCACTTATAAACTGCTTAACTTTGCTTTCTGCTTCTTTTAGCTTTTTTTCGTCTAACATTTTATAACCTCCCCCTTTGAATCAGCCTGTAAAACAGTTCTGCGCCATATAAAATTATGTGCTTGTTCAATATATCATTCATAACATTTTTTTCATCACGCTTAGCAAGCATTTCATAGACACTTTCAAATCCTAAAACTCTCTCTTCAAATGGCGAGCCATAATTCGATGCAATGTTGTGTAAGAATCTCTCATGGAATTCTATTTTATCAGTGCTATCTACAATTAGCAATATATCAATATCTCTTGGTTTATTTGATTTAATTGATGAGCCAAAAACAAGCAAAACAAAACTGTCCTGTTCGATTTTTTTAATAATTTCATCTGCAAAAAGTTTAACGTCTTTGAATCTATGAAGAAAATCATCCCTTCTTAAATATTCAGCAAAAGCAAGAGTTTCATGATGAATCCTGTAATTTAGGCTAAGAGTTTTATGCTTATCTTGCTCAACAATCTTAGCATCTATTAATGGCTGTATCGCTCGATGCGCAAGGGATACATGCATCTTTAATCTTCTTGCTGCTTCCCTAAGACTAAATGACTCAGTTATATGACCAGTAAATAATTGTAATATTTTAGCTGTAGATTTATTGATATACATATGTTCACCTTTATATGAACGAGTGTTCACTTTAAAGTATATAAGTGTTTCGATTTCATGAGTAGCATTAAAGTCTGTTGATCAGGAAACCGGCATAAACGCCTGTGTATAAAAAGTGGTGCGAAGCACTGCCAATTAAAGTAATCAGGGGTTGGGGCACACTATTAGACATTAATAAGTAGTAACAAAACGAAACATTTAAATACTAGCGAATATATACTTAATCGTATGGTGCTTGATACTAAATTGAAACCAATACGAATTGAATCGTGGAATGATTTAGTTCCTTCATTAAGATTGAGGCTTGCTAAATTAGGATATGAAGGAACTCATGTAATTATTAGGCATTATGATGGAGATAGGACAAAAAGGGTTCAAACTTGGGGGACTGATAGAGATAAAGATTCTCAAGTATGGGATTATCCTGAGGATGCATGTCATAGGGGGTCTCCTGAGTCAGTAAATGCAGCAAATATAACTTATGCCAGAACATTAGATTTATCTCGAGATCCTGTTCGTCCAATTCCATTATACAGACAACCTATTGATTCTATAGATAATTTGGATTATTTAGCAAAGTTGGAAGATACAAAAGGAATGGCTGTGTATACACCAAAAGGTCTACGAAGAGTTACGGAGAATGAGTACCATTTTATTGGAAATCAAAGGGATGTATTGATTGCCATATTCTTAGTTAATGGAAAGCAATCTTCAGAATAAACACATATGCGATCGCTGTTAGCCGAATCGACCCCTATATCAATAATAAGAATAGTGAACAGGTATCTTCACATAGTCCCTGTATATTCCAAATTCATCTTTTGTTATGAGAACACCTTTTTTAAAAGATTTGAAAGCAAAAAAATCAGACTCAGAAATGGTTGATCGATATTTAACCTCAAAAGGATAATACTTTTCATCGAATAGCAGAACAAAATCCACTTCTTTCTAATTTTTGACAAGTTATTTATAAATAAGCATAATATAAATTGACAAAAAAGATTAAATAATCGTTAGTATTTTGACAAGTAATTTATAAATTAAGTAGTTATTTACTGACAACTTGACTATGACAATTGTTAAACGAATGCACATCTTAGTCATCTTGGCAGGAAAAACCGCAACCTTTAAATATAACTTATATTAATATAAGATATAGTGATATAACATGTCAACCACGATCGCTGTTAAAGAGGAAACATTCAACATACTGAAGCTGATGAAGCAGGAAACAAACAGTGAAACCTATGATGAAACAATAATAAAGCTCGTTGCTGAGGTAAAAAAGCCCAAAAAATCATATTTCGGAAAATTCAAAGGATTAGGCGAGTTTAAGAGGGAAGAAATTGACCGCTTTGCTTGATTCATGGTGCTGGATCGAATACTTCAACGGAACAGATGCAGGAAAAAAGATAGCTGAATATATTGATTCAGACAAAAGCCTGTTTATCAGCGTTATAAATCTTGTAGAAGTGTACAGGTATGCTTTATCCAAGAAAAGCGAAAAAGATGCCGATATGATTGTTTCTATGATGATGTCGAGATGCTTTATACTGCCGGTAGAGGCTAAAACAGCCCTCAATGCAGCTAAATTAAACTGGGAGAAAAAATGGGGATTAGGGGATTCTTTAATTTACATAACTGCAAAAGTCCACAATGTGCAATTAGTATCGGGCGACTCACATTTCAAAAACCAGGAAAACATAATTTATATCGAAAAATAACCATAAAGATTATAAAAAGAAAAATTATCAACAATAAAAATGGCAAAACTGGATGAATTAAAATCATTGTCTCCGCAGGAAAGGATAAAGAAATTAAAAGAGCTTGAGGAAGAAAGAAAAAAGGAGATAGAAGAAGCTGAAAAATTAATAAAGGAAAGCAATGTGGAGATCGAGGAAGAAAGAAAAGAGCTCGAGAGAATACCGATTCCGCAGCTCAAGACAGTGGACATACAAGGGCTGTTTACTGCTGAAGAAAGAGAGATATTCAGTGTTAAAAGATTTGTTGAAAAAAAAGCAGGCTCTTTGGAAGATGAGCTTAAGGGAAAAGAAGCGGAAAGGCTGGAAGAGACAGTAAGAGAGGAAGCAGAAAGAAAAGAGAAAGAAGGATTAGACCGTGAAAAATTAAATCAGAGTTATCATGTTGTAAAGGACTTGTTTGAAAAAGCAAGAGAGGATCATTATTTAAACAAAGAGCAAAGGGAAATGCTTTATCAGGGCGTTCGCGACATAAACGAGGCAGCAAGGCATTATGCTGAAAACAGGGAAGTCGCTCACATTAGAGATACTGTAAGAGGAGAAGCTGAAGGATTGAGAAAATACATGGGATTGAGGGATTAAGATGGAATTTGCAAGGCCTTATTACAATACAATGGATCGCAGCTATTTCGGCCAGTCAAAAGACATTGAAAGCCCTGTTATAGGGGTTGCTGATTTAGGCGCAACTGTAACAGAAGGAAGAGCGGGCGGCGGAACATTTCTGCAGAGTTTCCAGGCAGCAATAAGAGAAGGAGCTGGCCAGGTAGAGCTTGCAACTCAGATGGAAGGGGCAGAGCCTGGCACTGGCGCAGAGTCATACGGCAAAGAATCAAGGCAGGAGCTAAGGGATTTAGCAATCGCCAACCAAGTTAAAATAACAAGCATTCATGCACCTGCACAAATTGGAAATTTATCAGGATTTGACCCGCAAAGAGGCTTTAATGATGAAGTAAGAAAGACTGCTTTAGAGGAAGTAAAGAAGGCAATAGAGTTTGCATCTGATGTCGGCGGCCAGGCAGTTGTTGTTCATACTGGCGAATACCAAAGGCCTTTTTCTGACCAGGAATGGAATAAGATGGGAGAGTTCAGAGGCTATGATGAGGAAGCAACAAGGGCAACTGTTTGGATGGTTGATGACAGGACAGGGCATGTGCTTGGAGATGTCAAGAGAAGCCAGGTTGTTTACGAACCGGTTTATAATACAGCTGAGATTAAAGGAGTAATTGGCAAGGCGGATACAAAAACAGGCCATGTTTTCAGAAAAGATGATTGGGTTGATATGCACGGAAATTGGCTTGATCCAACTAAAGCAGAGGATTTATTCAAAAGAGTTCCGATATGGGACGAAACCAGGACAAGATTTGAGACCAAAAGATTGACATGGGATGATTTTGTAAAAAGAGCAGAAGAATGGAGCAAAGATCACCCTGATGATAAAAAACTGCCGGAAGAGATGTTCTACAAAACCCAGCTTGAAAACCAGATGCTGCAGGCAAGGGGCTCTTCTTTGTATCATGCACAACATTATGAAATTTACAAAAATAGAAGAGACAGGGCATTGAAAGCATTGAAATTCTATGAGCAATTAGAAAAGAATATTCCTGAAGAAGAAAAATGGAAGATAATGAGAGAAGCTGGAGCAGATGTTCATGGGCTAGTTCCTCCAGAAGTAAAAGAACCAACTAAATGGTTAAAAGAGGAAATAAGCCAGTATGAAAAAAGTCTTCAATTTACGCACGAATCCTCTGCTTCTGCTGATGCCCAGGCAGACTTGATTCAGGAGCAATTAAAGCATGTATTGCCTGTCAACAAATATGCGATTGAGCAGTCATTGAAATCTTACGCCCAGGCAGGAATTTTTGCGATGCAGCAGAGCACTGAGAAGCATCTGAAGAACGATGTTTTTGTTGCTCCAGAGCACATTTTCCCTGAGATGGGATATGGCAGCCATCCAAGGGAATTGATACAGCTTGTCAAAGGCGCAAGGGAAAAAATGGTTGAATTTCTGACAGAGAAAAAGATTCCTGATCCTGAAGGCCACCGTAACAGAGAAGGCAACATAATTATGGTTGAAAATCCTTATTTCAGAGGCATTTCAAAAGAGCAGGCGGCAAAAGAAGCTGAGAATCATATTAAGGCAACACTCGATACGCAGCATCTTGGAATGTGGTGGAAATATTTCCAGCCAAAGCCAGGTGAAACAAATGAACAGACAAGAAAAAGATTTGACAGCTGGTATATGAATCAGATCAAAGAATTGGAGAAGGAAAAAATATTAGGCCATGTTCATATTGTTGACGGCTTTGGAAGAGGGCACACGCATCTGCCTGCCGGGCAAGGGTTGACGCCAATACAGTCTGCAGTAGAATATCTGATGAAAAAAGGCTTTAAGGGAACGCTTGTCAGCGAGGGATTTGCTGAAGGCGGCAGAAGGCAGCTGACAGAATCATGGAGATTGTTTGGCAGCCCTATTTACGGAGCAGTCGGCCCTATGAGAGCCGGAGCAACAACAAGATGGGGCGATGTTGAGAATTCTTATTTTGGAAAAACACAGACGCCATATTATGTATTCGGAGCTTATTCACCATCAAATGACTGGACATTATGGACTCAGGTGCCGCTGGAATAAGAGAATCTAAGAAAATCTTTGTTTTAATTATTTCACTATCTTAAAATGAAAACATTTATAAATTGATGCTTGTTTCTTCCGTGTTCATATGGCATTAAGCGACATAATTAAGGATATAGAAAGATTAAATAAAGAAGGCATTAAATTAACATTTTCTTCGTTGCCCAATAGATATGACTTAGCTATTCACAAGCATAGAGAAGCTGCAAATATAGCAATAAATACGAATATTAATCCTGATCACTATGCTGTTTCTGTAGCCAATATGGCTTTTGCATTGAGGCACAGAGACAATGATGGCAAAGGCGTTTTGAGGTTGCTGGAAGAAGTTCTTGATAAGATCAACGTAAACAAATCTTATTTTGGCACAGCCAGGGTTCTTGAAGAAAAAGGGCTGGTTATTCGCCATGATAAGGAGAGAACTGTTGAAACATTGAAGGATGGGTTGGTTGTAATTGAAGAGTGTTTGTCGTTTTATGAGCGTGCTCTCACAAATAGCAAAAATGAAATCGCTAAAGAAGAAGTTATAAGAAATAGGCTGTTCAGGACATTGGGAATAGCATCAACAATTGCTTCGGAGATAGCATCAAAGCATAAGAGATTAAAAGCATACAATAAATGCGCTGTTTCTTATGCAAATGAAGAATTGGAAATGAGGCTGGAAAATGGAGAAACGAAAGGTCAAGATTTAGTGAATGCTTATCATACTGTTGGCGCTGCTATAACTGAAATTGTAAGTGGAAAGACAAAGTTATATTATGATGCAAAGAAGAATCTAACAAAAGCCCAAGAAATTGCAGAGAATCCTTTGGTTAGGTCTGTTTTAAATTTAAGATTTGGCTGGCTGGAATACAAAGCAGGCCCTGGCAATATGAAATTGATAAAAATGCATGTGGATGCTGTTTTGGCAGATCAGGATAAAAATGCTACGAAATGGACCAGCGCTGTAAAGGATGTATTGAAAGACAAGATGTTCGCATTAGGAAGACGATTAGGGAAAGATTACATCGAAAAAATACAGAATATGTATGGGGCTTAGTTTTTACTTTTCTTTAATTTCCAATATAATGCCGGACATAAATAACTCATAGAATTGTTATGTCTGGTGAACATCAGTAAGCGATTTATTCTATGACTTATTTTTGTCGCTTACTAATAAATCATAAACTATTTAAAATCCCCAATATATGCCATTCACAATGGAAAACAAAATAACCAATGAAAAACTAATCAAATACTTTGACATCACAGGCAGGGCATTGAAGAAGGTAAAAATAGCCAAAGAGAGAAAGATAAGCTGGAAAAGCTCTGCTGAGGATTTTCTTGATATGGCTCAGAGATATTATGACGATGCAATGCATTTCAAGGAGAAAGGCGACATTGTAAATGCATTTGCCTGCCTTAATTACGCGCACGGCTGGCTTGATGCCGGCGCAAGGCTGGGCTTATTTGATGTTGACCATGACTCTGCCCTTTTTACTGTGGATTGAAATCTTTTCGTTTCTTATTTTTCTTCTCTTGAAAAAGAAAAAAGAATACACTGTGTTCATTATAGGCTCACTGCCGACTATTTTGAAAAACAGCCCCTCATAAGAGGTCTTTTCAACAGGCCGCGTTTCCTTTATTTTTACCAGCAATATCAATGCAAATAATCTTACTGCTCCTGACATTATGAAAACTAAAAGATATTTTGACCAGAACATATTGTTCAGCCTTATACTGTAGCCTCCTATAAGAGAGCCAAGAAGCATTGCTGTTCCGCTAAGCACGTTGTAGTATGACAATGATCTTATTCTTGTGTAAGGCAGAGTCGAATCAAATATATAAGTAGCAGACGCTGTGTCTATGCCAGACCATACAAACCCGTTATAAATCTGTATTATCACAAGATACCAAAAATTAGGCGAGAAAAACCAGAGAACAGGCACAATGGGCATCATGACGCCCGCCAATATAAGCGCTTTTTTAGAGCCATAAACATCAATGTGCCTTCCCCATACCGGAGTGAATAAAAATTTAACAACTATTGCTGTTGCATTTATAATTGTAAACTGCAGGTAATTGAACTTTAACTCATAAAGCATGTAAGGGGTGAAAAACGGGCCTGCAATAAAAACGCCGAAATTCAGCAAGGCAATGTATAATGCAAAATTCTTGAAGTTTTTAAACTGGCTTTTTTTGAAGATCTCAACAAATCCAATATTCCTTTCTCTTGACACGGCATAATGCGGCTCATATTGCTTTGATAAAAGATAAGATGACATTAATCGCGCAAGCAGCGCTATGAAAAAGATTATTGCGTAGCCGGTAAACTGCCTCATGCTGCCGTCTGAGAAGCGGTAGAGAATGTATCCGCCTGCAGTGAAAGACAGCAATGCAAAAATATTTATCAGCTTATTCCTTATCCCGAAAAAAGAGCCTTTTGTGCTGCTGTCCACAAGGTTGCCCATCCAGCTGTTCCAGACAGGGCTGCCTATTGAGCCAAAAATAAAATAAAGGCATACAAAAAATATCAGGTATTCAATTTTCACATGAGGGATAAAAAAAGCAAATATTATTGGCAGATGCATCAAAGCCTGAAGCGCCACATTTACAACTAAAAATTTTTTTCTTGATCTGAACAGTTCAAGCAGATTTAATGAAAAGAGCTGCGAAAGCGATCCTAAAAACTGCGGCAGAGACCCAAGCAGTCCGATCTGCACATTACTCGCTTTTAGAAAAACAGCGAATGCTCCGAAAAAAGACTCTCCGAAGCCCGCCATTATAGACCAAAAGGACCCCTCTGTAATTGAATAGCTGAGGCTTTTCTTGATTTCTTTGTCTAGGTTGATGTTTTTTTTGAGCATTTTGAGAAACCAACTAAGGTTTACAGGCAACTGTAGCTATCGGCACTTTTCGTCTAAAACATTCTGAGTTTTGCATCCTTTATAGCTGACTTCTCTATTAAACCAATCCTCTTTTTGAGGATGAACTACTGCAAATGCATTTCCATTAGTTTCTCCTAAATAAGAGGATAACGCATACTTGGCCAGATAAGGTTGCACAATCGTAATTGCCCTTATTCTATGAAAACGATCAACCATCATTTTGACTACTCCTCCATTTTCGTCAATTCCAAAAACCTGTCCCTTAATGTTCATCTCAGTAAATAATAGATTATAGTTTACATTCAGGTCGGAAATCTCAGTTGTAATGTCGCCTTCCATATATCTTACAGTTCTCATTTTGCCCCCTTACTTTCTTCCGTAGTTGAAAAACTTCTCTATTGAAACATCCTCTGATGAGTAATTGCCTAATCTTGGATGAGCCTCTTTTACATTGCTTTTTGGAACGTATTCTTCATTGCTGGCTGCTTTTACTGCCGACGCTGATTCAGCCACGCTTGCCTGCCTGGGCTGCTCTAATGCAGCATTACGCCTGTCATTCCTTAAGTTTCTCACTTCATCCTGCAGCATTGAAACTGTTGTTTTTAATGCTGCAATCTCCTGCTGCAATTTCTTGCTGCCCATGTCCATTAACAGCTGGAATTTCTGCTCCAATAAATATGTGTCTTCCATTCTTCCCTCAGCTTCAGATTAATTTGTTTGAAAAGTTTTCCTTGATGAACTGAACCATTATCTCGTTGCCTGCAAGAGTATACGCTTTCAAGGCAGTTGCTATCAGGCCTTCCTTCAGGCATGTATCTCCCAATGAGCTGAGCTTTGACTTGTCTCCGGAAAGCTCGTATGCCTTCGCAGCCAGTGCAATCTGCCTGTCTTCCAGGCATTTATCGCCAAGCTCTACCAGCTTGTTTTTGTTGCTTATTGCATTGAAGACTTCAAGCGCGTAATCCCATTTTCCTTTTTTCAGGCAGTCATCGCCTACAGATGCCAGCCTGTCAACATCATTCAATATCCTGAATGCTTTTATTGCATCTGACATATGGCCTTCATTAAGGCATTTGTTGCCTGTCTTCAGCAATTTATCATGGTCTCCGGCAAGCCTGTATGCATCAATAGCGTCAGAGAACATCCCTATTTTTTCATAATCCTCTCCTATCTCAACCAGCTTTTTCCTGTTGCCTGACAGGATGAACACTTTAATCGCTTCAGGCACTTTGCCTTTTCTCAGGTATTCATCGCCAAGCGCATTCAGCAATCCGGTTCTCATTTCATTGCTGAACATTGACAAATTAAGATTGTCCACACCCTTGTCTATCAATGCCGGAACCAGTTTCTTAAAATTTGACAGATCTTCCTTCGGCATTATTAATTGGTTCTTTTCAACCATTTCGGTAACCATTTTTTTGATTATTCTTTCATCGCCCATGTTCTCGCCCCTCTTTGTAGTTAATATTTTAAAAATAAATAAAAAAATTAAATCATCATATCAGCTCAATTCCAAGTTCCTCGCTCATTCTTTTTGCCATTTGCTGCTTTGTTTTCCTGTCAACCTTGCCGATTATCCACGGAGAATGAACTCCCGTTATTATTGTCATCACAGTTATTTTGCCTTTCATGCCTTCGCTGACCCTTGCTCCCCAGATGACGTTTGCATCTTCATCGAGCGTCTCAGTGACCATTTCTCCAATTCTGCTTACTTCATCCAAAGTCATGTCTGTGCCGCCTTCGATATGTATCAAAGCTCCGGTTGCGCCATCATAGTTTATTTCCAATAATGGGTTGGATAATGCACCTTTTACTGCTTCATCCACTCTGTTGTTTGTGTCTGATGCGCCTACGCCAATTGCTGCAACTCCGCCATTGCTCATTATTGCCTTGACATCAGCGAAATCCAGATTAACCAGGCTGGGAATGGCAATTGTTTCGACTATGCCCCTGATCATTGTGCTTATCAATTCATTTGCGACTGCGAATGCCTGCTGTATTGGCAAATTACCTGCAATCTGCACTAGCCTGTTATTATCAATTACAATTACTGTGTCGCATGACTGCCTTAATTCCTGCAATCCGAATTCTGCCTTGTCGATTCTTGCTCTTTCTATCTTGAAAGGCATTGTTACTGTGCCGATTACATTTTGCAACCCTTGCTACAACCGGCGCTGCTCCTGTTCCTGTTCCGCCGCCCATTCCTGCGCAAACGAAAACCATGTCAGATGCATTTAAAACAGACTTTATCTCATTCAATGTTTCCTGCGCAGCTGCTGCTCCTTTTTGAGGAAATCCGCCGCAACCCAAGCCGCGTGTTACACCTACGCCAAGCAGGAACTTCCTGTCTGCTTCAGAAATATCCAAATGCTGCTTATCTGTATTGACCGCTATGACTTCAGCTCCCTTGACTCCTTTCTTATAGAGCCACGAAACCATATTGTTGCCCGCTCCACCTACGCCTATAACTTTTATATTTGCGTTCCCGACTTCCAAATCCTCCATTTTTCACCTCGATTTTATCTATTTAGTTTTTTGTTTTTTAATTAAGAGAATGATTGATGTGAGCTGTGATGCGGGTGATGACTGAATTCTAAGTGAGTGGACATCTGATAACATAACTAATATATAAATGTTACGTTTTTGTATACTGGTATATTAAGTAATGCAATAACCACATCAATATCCTGGCAAAATTTATAAAGACAGCCATAATTATGTATGGGTGGAATGGGGTTAAAATGGCAGACTATAAAACTAAAAGGATACAGAACCTTAAAAATTACATTATAGAAACTTATAACTTGCTGCCCAAAGAATGCAAAAAGATGTCTGTGCACAAGTTCTCAGATTTCCTATCTGATAAATGCGAAGAATTGCTTTCAAGGAGTCAAAAGTTCTCTGGTAAAGATAAAAGCAATAATTATGCTGAAGAAACAAAAAAAGTCATTCCGAGATATATGGAATTCGCATGGATAAGAGAATACATAA
>JACPBO010000042.1 GCA_016180285.1 Candidatus Woesearchaeota archaeon | reverse complement strand
GCTGCAAACCTTTTCTCACGCTTAGTTTACTCAAATATAAGGAAAATGAGCATGATTCCAGGAGTTTCCCATTTTGTGATGGGTGGCAAGGATGAAGGCGGATTCTTTATTTATGAAATCTTCCCTGACGGAACAATAACTGAGATTGACGATTTTATATCTTCAGGATCAGGCAGCGTGATGGTTTATGGTGTTTTGGAAACCTTATATAAGAAAGGCCTTTCTGTGGCAGAAGGCGTAAAGCTGGCTATCCAGTCGGTAAACGCAGCACTGCAGAGAGACATAGCAAGCGGCGACGGCATTGATGTTGTCACAATAACCAAAGAAGCTGTCAAGAAAGTTTTTGAAAAGGAAATAAGGGTAAAACTCGAGGATTAAGGTTCTGTGATTTTTCAGTTTAAATCAATTAAGTTAAAATGACTACAATAATTGAGGAAATCTTAAAGGATTTGCCAAAGGAAAAGATATCTGATGCGTGTTTTGAGGGCGCAAATATCGTTCTCTACACAAAAGATAAGGACTTCTTCCTTAATAATGAAGGCGTGATACGCGAAATAGTAAACAAAATAAAGAAAAGAGTAGAGTTAAGGCCGGATCCAAGCATTACGCTTGATATGGAAGAGGCGGAAAAAGAGATAAAGAAAATAATGCCTGAGGAATCCGGAGTGGGCAACATAATATTCGATCCGCAGCGCTCCAGCGTTATTATTGAAGCTGAAAAGCCAGGGCTGGCAATCGGCAAGCAAGGCGAACTTTTGAGGGAGATGAGGGAAAAAACATTATGGGTGCCTTTGATAAGAAGGACTCCTGCAATAAAGTCGCCATTGATAGAAAGCATACGCTCTGTACTTTACCAAAATTCCGATTACAGAAGAAAATTTCTTGATAAGGTCGGCCACCGTGTGTATGACGGCTGGCTAAGGGCAAAGAAAGAAGAATGGATCAGGGTAACATTTTTAGGCGGGGCAAGAGAAGTTGGCAGAAGCTGCATTCTGCTTCAGACGCCGGAATCAAGAATATTGCTTGATTGCGGGGTTAATGTTGCCAGCGAAGAGCATGCATACCCTCTTTTTGAGGTGCCTGAATTTAACCTGCAAGAGCTTGACGCAGTCATAATCTCCCATTCTCATCTGGATCATTGCGGCTTATTGCCCTATCTGTTTAAGCTTCAGTATAGGGGACCGGTTTACTGCACTGCTCCGACAAGGGATGTAATGTCTTTGCTTATGCTCGATTATGTCAAGATAATGCAGAGTGAAAGAAAAGAGCCCCTATACAGCGTGGATGACATAAGGGAGATGGTAAAGCACACTATAACTCTTGATTATGAGGAGGTTACTGATGTAACTCCTGACGTAAGAGTGACACTCTATAATTCCGGCCATATCCTTGGAAGCTCAATGATTCACATGCATGTCGGAAACGGCCTGCATAATATACTTTATACTGGCGACCTTAAATACGGAAGATCGCAGCTATTGGAGCCAGCAGCAACCCGGTTTCCAAGATTGGAAACATTGATGATAGAATCCACATATGGAGGGAAGGATAATATTCTGCCATCAGCAAAAGAGGAGGACGAAGAGCTCCGCAATATCATTAAAAGGACTATTGAAAGAAAGGGCAAAGTGCTGATGCCAGTTTTAGGATCAGGAAGAGCGCAAGACATGATTGTGCTGATAGAAAGCATGGTCAGAACCGGGCAATTGGAGAAGGTGCCTGTTTTTATAGATGGAATGGTGTGGGACGTTACAGCAATTCATACAGCATATCCAGAATTCCTTAACAATACGATAAGAAAGCAGATCTTCCATAAGGATGAGAATCCTTTCTTGTCAGACATATTTAAAAGAGTAGGAAGCCCAAAAGAAAGGAAAGAAATAATAGAGGAAACAGGGCCCTGCATAATACTGGCAACTTCAGGAATGCTTGTTGGAGGGCCTTCAGTAGAATATCTGAAGCAGCTTGCTGACAATCCTAAAAATTCGCTTGTTTTTTCATGCTACCAGGGCGAAGGCTCTCTCGGAAGAAGAATACACAATGGTGAACGGGAAATAGTCTTTAAAACCGGAATAAAGCAGGAAGTGTGCCAGATCAAAATGGAAGTTGAGAAGATAGAGATAACAGACCACAGCGACAGGAAGCAGCTCATGAACTTTATTTATGACTGCGATCCAAGGCCCAAGAAGGTTATTGTCAATCACGGAGAGAACTCGCGCTGCCTCGATCTTGCAAGCTCTGTGCACAAAGCCCAGAGAATAGAGACATCTGCTCCGAAGGATCTTGAAGCTGTAAGAATCAAGTAATTGTAACTAAACAATAGTAAAGTATTTAAATAGGGGGCTTTTTCTTTGGTTATGGGCATAGATAAATTAATTGAGTCTTTAAAAGGACATGTAGAGAAGGTATTTTTAATAGATTGCAAAGAGCTTAGAGAAGAGGTGCCTTTTTCCTCATACAACTCATCTTTAACAAATGCCAACTATGCAGGTCAACAGACAAACCCAAGTGAAAAACAAAATGAATAAAGAAACAGGAGTTAAAAAAGACTTGGATTTTATTGTTGTGAATCATCTAAACTATAAGCGGCATTATGATGATATCAGCGCTGCGCAGGAATTTTTATCGGGAAGGTATGCTGCTGATAAGGTGATCTCATGCGAATCTGCAATAGCTTTGCTCGCAGGTAAGGAAAACGAAGCGTACAACTGGGTCATTAAAAAGCACAAAGATAAGATTGTTGCTGTTGTTGTATCTGATGTCTGGGATGTTCCGAAGTCAGCAAGCAAGAAGGAGCTGGTTTCAGATGGCAAAAACCAGTATACTGCGCTTTTTTACGCTACAGCAGCTGGCAAGAAATATGAGCCAGTTTTAACAGATATGATCAAAACATTTGCTATTGAGTTGGCAAAAATATATAGCCTTACACAAGGCAAAAGAAATGTCGGGATTTTGACTGATGACACAAGGCACAGGAGCGTATTAATGAAGCTCATTAAGGATAACAAAGGATATGGCGGCTCTTTAGGCGAAATAGGAGCGCCTACTATGAAGGATTTTCCTGAAGAGAGATATGAAGAGCTTAATTTTAAAACAAACAATTATGCTGAGCTTGTATTAGTTCCATTTAAAAAAGTGACAAAATTACTGGCTGAAAGGATTGTTGCGAGCTATTTGGATCAGGGTTATAATTCTAAAGGGCCGGGTGAGAAAGGCTATACGCCATTGACAAATATGGAGAGCTTTAAGAGATTTGTGAAGAATCTGAATTTACGAAATCCCGGAAGGTTTGTTGACTTTGGAATGCTAGCAGATAATTGTTTATGCCGTTCTGTTAATCGTATTGTTGAACTGCCAGAAATTTTCAATCCAGCCTGTAACCGGTAGTTTTTAACGCTGTGATCTGATAAAAATTATATTTACTACTTAATTGTGATTACAAAACGAAAGCTTTATATACTAGCTCTGCAGCTATATTTACATGGCGAACAAGCTGTTTATGGCATTTGTTGCTGCAGGGATCATTGTTTTAGCTGTTTTGGCTAGCTTGCTTTCTGTTCAATTTACCAATGAAAAAACAAACAAGAACAACGAGATAACTTCCACTATGGCCTTTAATGACGGGCCTCAGCCAAAGGCGTCCCCTTCTGACTGGGTGAAAGAGGATCAGATACATGTTCTGAACAATAATGTTGTTATTGATATAAAAGATGCACAATGGGCTACCTTTACTGACACACACTCAATGGAGCCTGTTTTGAGCATGGGATCAAATGCAATCGAGATAGTGCCCAAAGATGAAAGCTACATAAATGTCGGCGATATTGTATCATACAAATCAGAATACGCTGACGGAGTCATAATCCACCGCGTTATAGCCATTGGCCAGGATTCAGATGGCTGGTATTCCATAATGAAAGGCGACAACAATCCTGAGCCAGACCCGGGCAGGATACGGTTTTCTCAGATCCAAAGGCTGGTTGTTGCGATAATTTATTGAGGTGATTTGAAATGATGGCTTTTCTTAAAAACAATAATTCTGAGAAAAAAAGAGCTAGAGAAACAGAACAAATTGCTTCACTAACAGCACCAGAAAGCGACAATAGAAATGTTTACGAGTTTGTAATAGATTGGAATACAGCTCTTGAAATTATGGGCAAATCAGAATTTAAAGAAGACTATGCTCCTGAAAATGCCAAAGATGAAATAAACGAAAGGGTTTATCAGCATTTAAAGAAAAGATCAAATAACGGCTTTTCAAAATCATGTTTAGACATATTGCTTAACGAAGGTGAAAGTGGCTACGTGCCTTTAAGAGAAATGCTGCCTTCTAGCTTGTCTGTAGGTTGAAAATATAAATAAAATAATCAGCTATATGAAAGGTGCAGTTGAAAAAAGAGAATTTTACACTGGCGCTATTTTAGGTTTTGATGCCGCTATTGTTTCGATTGATAAGTTAGTTGCAGACTTTAATTATAAAACAGTTATTGAAAACGAGTCAGAAACCTATAACATAGCGATAAACTTTGGCATTAATATGCTAACTGCGATGACTTCTTTAAAGGCAGAGGAGCTTGCTAAGGATGAAACAATGAATATCTATAACTGTGCAAGAGAGGTTATGCAAAAATATGCCAAGAAATCCAACATGGAAGCAGAAAAGATTTTGAAGCTTGATAAACAATTCAACCAAAAAATAAAAAGTTTTAAGGAATGGGCTTTGAAGCATCAGGATGAGCTTTATAATGCGGCAATTGAAAAGGCAGAGGCTTTAGACCGAAGCCATGAATCATTAAAAGATGAATTTGGATCCTTCTCCTTGACTTATAGTGTAATTTTGGAAGAAGATAGGCAGAGCATTCAAGCTGCTTTAGAGAAAATAGATAAAACATACAGTTCTGCTTATGCAACTGCTGATGAGTCTACAAAAGCAAACTTCTGGGAGGTTCAAAATACTAAAAATGATAAACAATAAAACTATAAAAACACTAATATCTTATGCAAGAGCAGAGGAAATATTTTATTTCGCATTAATGGCTTTGATAATCATATTGACGATCATAGGTGCGCTGAAATGAAAATTGGCACAAAAAGACTATACGATAAAAGAGCGCCGATTTATGATCTAACACATCATTTGCAGACTTTGTGGGCTGATGATAGGCATAGGGCAGAAGTTGTAAACTCAATAAATCCCCCAGAAAAAGGCGTAATTTTAGATGTCGCAACTGGCACCGCACTTACTGCAATTAAGGCTGCGATAAAATATACTGATTCTTCAATAATCGGCGTTGATTACTCAGAAAAAATGCTAGAGCAAGCAAAAATAAAAGTCCAAAGAGAAGGATTAGAGAATAGAATTCAGCTTATGTGCGCTGATATTTTAAACTTGCCATTTGATTCTAGCTACTTTGATTGTGTAATTTCTGCTTACGGCTTAGGCGGCATTCAAAATATAGACTTAGCTTTAGAAGAGATCAAGCGAGTAGGAAAGCCAAATGGAGAAATAGTATTCGCAGAAATGTCAGAAACACCAAAAGAATACGCAGTTAAAAGAAAGATACACGAATATGTGGTTGAGCCTTGGATTAAATTCTGGTGGAATTTCAGAGATCTAAACTTGCCTGCTTTATTGGAAAGTCATGGCATTATTGTAAAAGACCAGAAATTTTTTAATGATTATTCTTTAGGCAGCACCACTTTGGTCAGAGGTACAATTACAAAATGACAAAAAGAATGATATTGGCGGATGACATTGAGGACTTTAGACATTCAATATCGCGCATTATTACTGCCCTAATATCTGATGTTGAAGTTGAACAAGTTGAAAATGGAAAAAAGGCAGTAGAAAAAGCCAGATGTAACGGCGCATATTCTTTGATCATGCTAGACCATACTATGGGGGAAATGAGCGGTCTTGAAGCTTTGAAAATAATAAGGGAATTTGATACACAAACACCCATTATCATATTCAGCACTGATGATATAAAAGAAGAAGCATTAAAATTAGGAGCTACAGACTATTTATCTAAATCAGAATTCATTAAAGGCAAGATCGATATGGGCCAAGTTTTAAGAAAATATTTTGAATAATCAGTTCTATGAGGCATATCTGAATAACAAATACTAATCTTTATATATAAATCAGTTTATCCATCTTTATGCAAAATATCGAAGACTGGAGAAAGGCTGGAAGAATAGCTGCTGAAGCTTTGGCTTACGGAAAGTCATTGATCAAAACAGGCGCTTCTTACTTTGATGTGACTGAAAAGATAGAGGCTAAAATAAATGAATTGGGAGGGGAGTGCGCTTTTCCTGTTCAGATGAGCCTTAATGATGTTGCTGCGCATTTTACAGTTGACCCTGGCGAAGATATTAAATTTACAGATCAGTCAGTAAGCTTGGATGTAGGCGTTCATGTTAATGGCGCAATCGGCGACACAGCATGCACAGTTGATCTTTCCGGAAAATATGCGGATCTTGTAAAAGCATCAGAAGAGGCGCTTCAAGAGGCAATAAAAATAATAAAGCCAGGAATTGCATTAGGCGAGATTGGAAAAGCGATACATGCTGCAATAACAAAACATGGCTTTTCTCCGATAACAAATTTATCCGGCCATGGACTTGACTTGTATGATATTCATACAAAGCCAACAATACCGAATTTCGATACAGGAGATAGAACAAAGCTTGAGAAAGGAACCGTAATTGCAATCGAGCCGTTTGCAACAAACGGAGCAGGTGTTATTTATGAAAGCTCTAATGCAAATATATTCATGCTGGTAGATGTAAAGCCGGTAAGAAATCCTATAACAAGGAAAGTATTGCAGGAAATTTCAAATTACAAAAACCTGCCATTCTGCACCAGATGGCTTGCAAAGAAGTTTTCAATGCCGCAGATCAGCTTTGCATTAAGGGAATTGAAAAATCTTGAGATCCTTAAAGAATTCCCGCCATTGCCTGACAAGGCTCACGGCATTGTATCTCAGGCAGAGCATACTGTGTTGGTGGATGATGAAGTTGATGTTTTGACAGCGTTGAAATAAAATAGTTTTTCTTTTATATTTTCATATCAGCAGCCATTTCCAAACAGGCAAAAGCTTTATCTTTTTTCCTTCAATTTTAAGTTCGTCTTCTTGGTCATATGTCAAAATTAATCCTTCTTTTAAGCTAAACTTCTTTAAGGCTTCTACTAGCCCATTTAGTTCTCTATCTTTATTCTCTTCATTTAAGTCATAACACACCTGGATGGCTTTCTTAATTTTTAGCCCTTCTTTAACTACAAAATCGCATTCTCCCTTATCCGAAAAATAATAAATTTCTTTATTCTTTCTTTTTAATTCTACAAAAACAAGATTCTCAAGAAGCCTCCCCTTATTTTCAGATGATCTAAACCCTATATTGGTTACAAACCCATTGTCTATGCAATAGGTTTTTCTTGGGTTTTGTATTTGTTTTCTTATTGAAAAATCAAATTTATTTATAAAAAAGAATAAGAAAGCCTTTTCAAATGTATCTAAAATAGATTTAACAGTAGAAAGGTTCTTTATTCCAATTATCTTAGACAGCGATCTTACGCTTAATTCTTTGGAGATATTCGATAAGAGATAAACAGATACTTCTTTAATTGGTTTTTCAAGGTTCTTATTAAATCTTTTTACAATATCCCTATACAGTATATTTTCGTAAATCTCCTGCAAAAGCCTTTTATCGTTGTCCACAACAACCTTTGGGATTCCCCCGGAATTCAAAAATTCTGAAAACCTAGTTCTTAATACAGATTGAAGTTTTAAATCGAGTTGCCATTTTTCTAGGCTCATATTCTGAGAATCCAGAAATTCCTTAAAGCTGAATGGATACAAGCTAATATTTATTGACCTTCCTGTTAAAATTGTTGAAATTTCTTTGCTCAGCAATTTTGAATTTGAGCCTGTTATTAAAATGGGGTGCTTCTCTTTTATTCTATCAATCCATTTTTCCCATTTATCGACTTCCTGAATTTCATCGATAAACAAAAAACAGCTTTCTTTATAGCCCTGTTCATTCAAAAAATCCAGAACATTTTGGAAATTTTCAATAGAAAAATCAATCAGCCTTTCATCATTAAAATTAATATAAAGGCAATCTTTTTCTCTTAGCTGAAGTTCTTTTTTAATAAGTTTTAATAAAGTAGATTTGCCTGTTCTTCTAACTCCCGTTATTATAATGGGGAGTTTTAATTGTGTAAAGGACAATACTTTTTTTATTAGTTCTCTGTTTACAAATTCATTTTCTTCTTGAAATTCCTTTTGCTGTTCGAATAGTACATAGTACAGAGTTTCCGGTTTCATGGCTCTTTGATAGAACTGCTAGTATTTAAACCTTTCTAAAGTGATACATTTTTTGTAACACTTTTATTGAAAAGTGATACATTTTTTGTAACACTTCATATACATGTTAATCATGACCAGCTTAAATTGCTATAGAAATTCAAACCATGCTTAATAGCATCAGCATATTTCTCATTCATCCCGCCAAGGCGGAATATGTATATTCTTTCAACACCACACATAATGGTGATTTTGATTTCTTCTCTAAGCTCAGCAGGGCTTATTATGGGCTCATTGTTGAACACTCCTAGAGCAAGGCAGCCAAGCGCTACTGCAAATTTATCCCCGAATTTTTCAACGCCCTCTTTGATAATGCGCCTCTTGACTTCAGGATTATTCAGGCGGGCAAGCGGCACAGCAAACTTGTAAAGCATTTTTATTCTTTCTTTATTTTTGTGTTTTACTGGGTTGAAACCCATGCCTAAAAATTCCATTATAGGATCGGGGTAATTCGCAGATTCAAATGTTGAAACATTAGGATGCCTGACTATCGCTTCAAGAATTGATTTTTTGTACAAATAAACCAAATTATCTATATCAAAATACCACCTTCTTTTCAAAAGAGGCCATTCAATATCAACCATCACTTGGATGCCTTCATTTTGAGCCTGAACTACTTCACCAAGTAGTTTTTTTAAGTCTTCTGATTGAGCAAGAGGCGAAGCCCAATACGCATTAAGATTTTTTGGCATTTCACCTTCAACAACATTATCGAAAACAGGCCAGTACAATACGCCTTCAAGCCCTTTGTTGGCTGTTTCAATAGCCAATTCCCTTCTTTCCTTGAACTGTTCTAAGCTGGTGGCAGCAAGAACCAATTTGTAAGGAAAATCCAAATATTTCTGCTTTTCAAGATTCTTCCTTGTCGGATACTCTTCAAGAACTCTGATGTCGCAATTCATTTTATAACTTATCCAAAGAAACTATTTCCTCCTTTCCAGTCTTCATGTCCTTTACTCTCACCTCTTTTTTTCTAATCTCGTCTTCACCGATAACTATCAATTTTTTTGCTTTTATTGAATTGGCATATTTTAACTGGTTGCCTAGATTTCTCCTGCTCAGATCATAGTCAACAGAATATTTCTTTCTCAATTTATCAACTATTTTAAGTGCATCTTCTCTTACATCATCATTCAGTATAGCAACAAAATAATCAGGGCCAGGATCAATTTTAGGCATCAATTTCTTATCTTCCAACAGAAGCATTAATGTTGAGTAGCCCATTCCAAAGCCTGTTGCAGGGCATGGTTCGCCGCCAAACTGCTCGATCATCCTGTCATACCTGCCGCCGCCTGCTATTGCCCTGAACTTCTGCTCTGCATCAAAGCACTCAAACACAGTTCCTGTATAATAAGCCAGGCCGCGCGCAGCAGAAAGGTCGATTCTTACAAATTCTTTTTTGACAAATTTCAGGATATTTTTTAATTCTTCAAAGCCTCTGGAAGCTTCTTCATTCAGCTTTAATTTTTCAATTTCTTCGATTTTATTAATCTTCAGGAGGTTTTTTATTTTATTTATTTGATCATTATTTAATTTAATGCCTTTCAGCTCTGTTTCAAACTCTTTTTCAGAGACTTTTGATTTCTTATCAATGATTCTTATTGCCTCTTCAAGCCTGTTTTTTTCAATGAAATCGGTCAATAAACCCTCTAATAATTTCCTGTTGTTTATCTTAATGAAAAAATCATTTTTTGCAAGTCCAAGCGCTGTTAATGAATCAATTACCAAATTGATGGCTTCTGCATCTGCCTCTGGCTTGTCTGAGCCGAAAAGTTCCACCCCAAACTGGTAAAATTCCCTTGCTCTGCCCTGCTGAGGCTGCTCATATCTCCACATTCTCGTTAAGTAAAACCATTTTACAGGCTTTGGAACTGTCTTCTGCTTTTCAATGAACATTCTTGCCAAAGGAACAGTCAGATCAAATCTTAACCCTAATTCTTCATCGCTTCTCTTTTCAAGCACAAATACCTGCTTCTTTATCTCTTCGCCTTCTTTTTCAGTCAAAACTTTCAAGTATTCAAAAGCCGGGCTTTCAACCTCGCTGAATCCGTATTTGACTGCCATGGCTCTTAGTACAGAAAACACCCTGTTCTGCATTTCCTTTTCTTCCGGATAAAAATCCGCTGTTCCTTTTACTTTCTGGAATGACATTTTTGCTCCTTTGTGATCATTTTTATTTGAAAGTTTAAAAAGGTTTTTATTTGTAAAAACCTTTGGGAAGCTAAAAGCTTCAATATTGGTTTTGAAAAAGTTTAAGGCCATAGCCGAGAATCGAACTCGATCCTGAAGATCCACAATCTCCTGTGCAGCCATTACACCACTATAGCCGTTTGTTTAATATACTCTGATTCCCCTGTCATTAATTACAAAATACTCGGGCTCTATCATTCTGCTAGCTCTGTCTACTGATACTAAAATCTCTGCCGGGACAAGATTTCCCATCTTTCTGTAATAATTTTCTGTTCCTTTCTTTTTTTCGTAGTATTCTTTTCTTAGCTCATTGTTTTTTCCAGATGTGTACTTGACAGCTGATTCTTCATTATCAAAAGTCTCAACTATCTCTATAGGCGGATCCATTCTTGGATAACAATCCCACAAACAAACACTGAATTTGTCTTTAGGCGCTTTTACATCATCATCAATTGACATTTTAACCTCCACAGCTCACGCTATTTTTTGTTTGATCTTTCTTAGATTTTATAGACGACAAAATCAACTTTCAAATAAGCCCGAAATGAGCTTATTTTTCCTTATCGGAAATTAAAAGAATTTTTTTAGTTTATAGAGCTAGCTTTGCGCCAGCAATGAAAGAATGCAGAATTAATCTTGGCGATCAAACTAATTAAAACAGAACTACAGCTCAAAACAATGCCGATAACCGCCAATTGCGTTATTTATCATAGTCATTTAGAATGTGTTTTTTATTTAAATAACTTTCGGTTTTGTTTTATTTTTGTAATGAAAGATAAGGTTCTCCTTGATTTTTTTTGGACAAAGGATCTCCAAATTTAAAATGCCTCATTAGGTTCCATTCTTCTTTGCCGGGATCATGCAAACCATAGTCAAAATCAGAAGGCAGAGATTGAATTAGATAATTATCTCCTAAATTATTTCTTAACCCATCAGTCCACTTTCTAAGCGCAATATGAAGAGGAATTCCAAAATTTCTTCTTGGTTCAAGGGCTTTTGCTAATCTTTTCACTTCAGACTTCTTTTCAAAATCTTCGTTGTTTATCGCTATGACAGTTTCTGATATAAGCAGAGGATTGCCCACAATATTAAGCCCATTTTCTTTTACAGCATTGCCTTCCTGTACAACATATATCCCGACTCCTTCATTTTCCCTAATAGCTCTCTCAACATTACTGGTTCCTCTAAATTTTGACTGGATCGTTTCCCACTTAAACAGTACATGGTATATTTTTTCATATTTGTGGTCAACAAAAATATGCTTGGCTCTCCATAAAACGGCTTGTTTTTCATCATAATCCTTACTTGCCCATACCCCTGATCCAGAGCAGTCTCGTGCATCAACAGGATAACTTGAAAAATATTTTTTTGCTAATTTAGGATGCATCATTACAAAATGCCCAACAAAATCATCTAAACCAGCAGAACCCAGAATTCTAACATCTGTTGAACCTTTTCTTAAATGAGGATTCAATCCAGACCAGTCTCTAATATCTTTAACTTTAAGTTCTTCAATATGATCTTCATAAAGTTCATCCCACCCTACAAAAGCCAAACTAACTTCGTGGTTATGCAAGCTAGTAGGAATATCGTAATGACTCCTTCCAACTAATCTTATTGGAACACCATCAAACTTTGTTTCTAACCCTTTAAACAAAATTCTTGCTGGTTGCCCCTCTCTTTGCAGGTCATAATCTGCTTTTAAATCAAAAGCTAAAGGCTGGCTTCCTCTAATTCTTTGTAAAATTCTTTCAACATCCTCATTGGAGGAGTAAGAGTTTCGTGAACCTTCTTTAATTTGTTCCCTTTCTTGAATTACTCTTGCTTTATCGTTTTGTATAGTTTCAATATAAAACTCCCTTGAATTTTTATCTACTATTCCAACATCTACTAATCTATCTAGAACTTGGTTTAAACTCTCGCCTTTATAAGGTATAGCAATATTTATCATTTTTACTCAAATTTACCTATAATTATGATAAAGTTGTAGTATTTAAATCTTTCGTTTTTTAACCACTAATTAGAAGTAACATTATTTTATGCTGAACCTTGCCTCTTCGATCCATTCTTTCCTGCATTTAGGGCATTTGCTTGGCCTGCTGATCTTGCTTCTCTCCTTAAAGACAAATCCGCAGCTCTTGCAGTATGCCGGATCAAGCTTCAGCTTCCGAGGCTTTATAGAAAAGGCAACATGGCTGAGATCTTCCTGAATTTCTTTGGCTGTGACTCTGAAATAATTCGCTAAGTCCTGGACAGAATGCGCTTTCTCGCTCAATAGCTTTTCAATCTCTTCGCGGCGGGTCATTTTATGAAAAATTTATCTATTTGCTCATCTTTTATTTTATTGACAGCTATTTCTTTATCTGATCTGCTTATGCCATATTTCACAAGCACTTCATCATTTTTAGCATCACTATACCTTGCTGTAAGCTGCGCTGCCAGCTTAATTGCATCTTTTGTCTTTTTATCCTGCAATATAGTTACCGGGCTTCCGCAATCCGGAACTTCAAAATAATAATCTGATTTGTTTTTTAATCTCAGCAACTCCTTGTTCTCCATTTCATTCCTTCCTACAATTATTTTGCTTCCATTAAATCTAAAATGCCTTCCATATTTCAATATTAATAAGTCATTCATTGAAATTGTTTTTTTATGATCAAATAAATCCCTGATTTTATTTCCGAAGCACTTGTCTGTCAGCAAACAGCCTCCTGACGGGCACGGATAATCTGAGAAATTAAGCTTTTTAGCAAGCTCAATCTGCTCTTTTCTCTGCCTGCCTTTTATTGCAAGCAATAAATCCCTTTTCACCCAGCCTTTCTTTTCAGCCTCTGTTTCAGGCAGTAATTTAGCTGACAATGGCCTAAGAAGTTTTCCTTTCAATCCGGATTCTTTTTCAATGAGCATCAATGTATTGAAATGCTGCGACATTGGCCTTTGGTCAAGCACCTCTCCGGTAAAAATAAATTTAGCGCCAACCTCTTTTGCATATTTTTTTGCCTTCTTTAATAAATAAATCCTGCAGTCAATGCAGGGATTCATGGAAGAGCCATAGCCATGCTTCGGGTTTCTGACAATTTTTATGTATTCCATCCCCTTTTTGATCATCTTTATAGGGATCTTAAACTTCTTAGCAACCTCAGCAGACTCGCATCTTCCCCTTGTATTGCAGAGGCAGAAAATAGATGTGCAGTTAAGCGCATGGACGTCAATGCCCTGGTCTTTGATTAATTTTACAGCGAGAGAACTATCTAAACCTCCAGACAATAATGCAACTGCTTTTATTTTTTTCATTCAGCTTTCCCTTTGTACCTGCCTCTTTTTTCAACAAGCTCCAGCCTTTTTAACACAGTATAGCTGTCTTTCATTTCTTTCTTATAACCTTCAACAGCAGAATCAAAGCATTCCTTCCATATTTCATGGTGCTTGCTTTCTAAAGCCTGCCTTAATAAATGGAGATCAACAGCCATGTCCTCTGTTTTGTGCGATATAAAGCTCAGGCCGAAGTCAATGAAATATATCTTATTGCTGTCTTTTTTGTTTAAAAGCATGTTTGAAGTGGTCAAATCTCCATGAATAATGTTGTTATTGTGCAAAATTCCGACCTTCTCCCCAAGCTCAGAGCATAATTTCCTGCAGTTTTCCCTGTTTAAAGCATCCCTTAATTTATCGCCTTCAATAAAATCCATCTTTAGCTTCTCCTTATCATCAGAATAAACTAATTTTGGGGCCGGGAAACTTATTTTGTTTAATTTAACCAAAATATTTGCTTCCCTTCTTGTCCTTGTTTTTCTTAAAGGCATATCTATTTCAGGGATCCTGTAGGATTTTCTGATCCTGTCTTTTATAACATCCCTGTCAAGATAGATGATTGCCTCTGCCCCTGATCCGATCTGCTTCATTGCATCAGGAATAATCAGTTTGTTTTTAAATGTTTATGTAGAAAGCTTTTTAAAACAGCATATAATCAATAAGCATAAAGCCCCATAGTCTAGCGGTCAATTCTTGAAAGTTTCAGGAAGACTAAGGATAGGGCCCTCTGGAGGCTCTGACGGCGGTTCGAATCCGCCTGGGGCTATATCTATTCTTTTTAACCATAATATATTTAAATGAATATGCAAAACAGCATCATATGCTCAAGAACTATGATTTCAGGGAAGTTGAAGAGAATACCCTGAAGTTTTGGAAAGAGAAAAAGATCTACGAAAAGGCAAAAGAAAAGAACAGAAAAGGAAAGATATTCTATTTCTTAGACGGGCCTCCATACACATCCGGCAGGGTGCATATCGGAACAGCGTGGAACAAGGCATTAAAAGACTGCTTTTTAAGGTACAAAAGGATGAACGGGATAAATGTCTGGGACAGGGCAGGCTATGACATGCACGGGCTTCCTACAGAGCATAAAGTTGAGGAAAAGCTAGGGATAAAGCAGAAGGATGATATTGTGAAATTGGGTGTTGAAAAGTTCATCAGCGAATGCAGAAAGCTTTCAACAGAAAACATGAAGCTGATGAATGATGATTTTACAAGGCTAGGCATCTGGATGGATTTTGAAAATGCCTATCAGTCCTTAAAAAACGAGTTTATTGAAGGCGAATGGTGGCTTGTAAAGAAAGCGCATGAGAACAAACGGCTATATGAAGGGTTGAGGACAATGACATGGTGTGCTCATTGCGAAACAGCGCTTGCAAAGCATGAATTAGAATATGAAGCAGTTGAAGAGGATTCTATTTTCCTGAAATTCAAAATAAAAGACAAGCAGAATGAGTATTTGGTGATATGGACAACAACGCCCTGGACAATTCCGTTCAATCTGGCAGTAATGGTCAATCCTGAGCTTGATTATGTAAGGGCGAAAGTTGAAAGTGAAGTGTGGATTGTTGCAAAAGGTCTGGCAGGGGCATTTATCGGAGGGATTGCGAACAAAAAATTTACAATCTTGGAAGAATTTAAAGGCGATAAATTAGGGGGAACAATGTACGAGCATCCTCTTTATAAAGATCTAAAAAATATTTATGACGGGCTTGAAAAAGAATCTTTGAAAGTGCATTCTGTAATTTTATCTTCAGAATATGTTGATTTGAGCGCGGGCTCCGGATTAGTGCATTGCGCGCCTGGCTGCGGTCCCGAGGATTACGAAGTTGGCCATAGAAACGGGATAAAGCCGTTCAACAACCTGAGCGAAAGAGGGGAATTCCCGAAAGAAATGGGAAGGTTTGCAGGCTTGATTGCAAAAAAGGATGATAAGAAATTTATAGAAGCTTTGGAAGAAGCTGGCGCTTTGGTTGCAACAACAAAAGTAGAGCATGAATACGCGCATTGCTGGCGCTGCCATAATCCTGTCATCTATAAAACAACAAAGCAGTGGTTCTTCAAAGTGGAAGATCTGAAAGAAAAGATGATAGAGGCAAATAAAAAAATAAAATGGGTGCCTGAAGCTGCCTTCAACGCATTTGAGTCATGGCTGAAAAATTTAAGGGACAATTCAATTACAAAGCAAAGGTATTGGGGCTGCCCATTGCCAGTATGGAAATGCGAGAAATGCAGCGATTATGCTGTAATAGGGTCTGCTGATGAGCTTAAAGCATTGGCTGGTAAAATTCCAGAAGACCTTCACAAGCCGTATATTGATGAAGTTACAATAAAATGCAGCTGCGGCGGGGTGAAGAAAAGAATACCCGACATTTTAGATGTATGGGTGGATGCCGGAACAACATCATGGACTTGCCTGGATTATCCGCAGAGAAAAGACTTGTTTGAAAAGATGTTTCCGCCTGAATTTATTCTTGAAGGCAAGGATCAAATAAGGGGATGGTTCAATCTTTTAATGGTTGCATCGTTTGTGAGCATGAACAGGCCTTCTTTCAAGGCAGTTTATATGCACGGCTTTGTGCAGGATGCGCTTGGCAGGAAGATGTCAAAATCCCTTGGCAATCAGGTTTCTCCTTATGAAGTCATTGAAAAATACGGGGTAGATACCTTGCGTTATTATATGATCAGCGGAGCAAATCCCGGGGTTGACATCAATTATAATTTTGATGACCTGAAGATAAAAAACAAAAACCTGTTTGTGCTTTGGAACCTTGCCAATTACCTGGTTGATCTGGCGCAAAACAGCGGCATAAACCCTGCAAAGATTGACGCAGGCATTGAGAAGAATTTTGAAACAGAGGAAAAATACATTTTTTCAAAGCTTAATTCAACAATCAAGAAAGTTACAGGGCTTTTTGAAGAATACAGATTAAATGAAGTTCCGCCTGCAATTGAAGAGCTTTATCTTGAATTATCAAGAACCTATGTGCAGCTTGTGAGAGATAAATTCTCAGGAGAGGATAATGAGAAAAGAGTTATTTTATTCGCGCTTTATGAAAACACAATGCAAATTTTGAAAATGTTTGCGGCAGTTGCGCCGTTTATTTCAGAGCAGATTTATCTCAATTTAAAAGAGGCTTTTGGATTGAAGGAAGAGAGCATTCACTTGTTTGGCTGGCCTGCTTATGATAAAAATAAGATTAACCTGGAGCTGGAAAATGATTTCAGCGTTGTGAAAGATGTCATACAGTCAATACTTGCCGGGAGAGAGAAAATAGCTCTTGGAGTGAGATGGCCTTTAAAAGAAGCTGTTTTGGTTATTGATGATGGAAAGGCAATAAGCGCTGTTGAAAAGCTTGAAGACTCAATTAAAAAACAGACTAATGTGAAAGAACTGAAAATACAGAAGATTTTCCCGCAGGCAAAGACAATTGTCAAAGCAGATTTTAACAAGCTTGGCCCGGCTTTCGGCAATAAAGTTCCTAAGATAATTGCAAAGCTTTCAACAGAGAGCTCTGAAAATATTCTGGGCCATATCAGGAAAGAAGGGAAATTCACATTAAAGGTTGATGGCGAAACATTAAGCATTATCAGGGAGCATTTGGTTGTCACAAGAATTGTTCCTTCCCCGTTTAAGGAAGCTGAGTTCAGATACGGGCAGCTTTACCTTAATGCTGAAAGAAACGATGAACTTGAAGCAGAAGGATATTCGAGGGAGATCATGAGAAGAGCGCAGGAAGCAAGGAAGAAGAACGGCCTTGAAAAGAAGGACAGGATTGTTTTATTCGTTAAAGTTGATGAAGATCTGAAAGAGATGCTTTCCAAATGGGAAGATGCAATAAAGGAGAAGTGCGGAGCAGATAGGATAAAAATATCTGATCAGGAGCCTGCAAGGAAGCATAATGTTGAAGTGAAAGAGAATATAAAAGGGAAAGAGATAAGGATTTTGTTTGATAAGTTATGACTTTATCATTACCAACATCATCTTGAACTGCTTTTTTGCTTTCAAAGAATGCGGATGATTGGCGGGCATTATGATCATTTCGCCCTCTTTCAAATGAAATGGCTTCTTATCTATGAAAATCTCAGCTTCTCCGCCAAGGATGTAAACTAATGCATCAAACGGCGCAGTGTGCTCGCTTAATCCCTGGCCCCGATCAAAGGCAAACAAAGTGACTGTTCCTGTGCCTTTACGTATTATTTCCTTGCTTACAACAGATCCTTTCTGGTACTTTACCAAATCACTTGATTTTGATGCTCGTAACATTTTTTTTGCCATTTATTGTAAAACAAGTGTCAAAAATGCTTGCATTTTTGAGCAAATTGGAAATGTGAACATTTCCAATTAACCACCTGATGCGGTGAATAGCAGCAACATTCCACCCATCTTTGATGGGTGGTTCTTGACATAAAAAACGCCGCGATCCGGACTTTCGACAATCAAACCTGCGAAGCAGGCTCTGTGCAAAAAATCTTTTTACGGATCATTTAACACATCATTGTTTTGAACCGGAAAGGCCTTTCGGCCATCAGCTCTCAAGGCTGACGCAGTACCAGGTTGTGCCATCGCGGCATGAAAGAAAGTATAATGGGTTATTATATAAATTTTTGTATCATTTATTTTGAAAACCGCAGCTTTTTTAAATTTTTCTATAAAAATTTTGAAAAAATCCACCGTCTAAAAGCCTAAAAATACCAAAAGCTTTATATATAAGTTACGCATTTCCTTTATAAATATTGTTATACTTCATTATATATGTTGGGGAAAGAAAAAGGGTGTAACAGCAAAAGAGCGTGTTTAAGCTTGATAATGTTATAAATAAAGCTATCTGGTGAGAAAAATGCCTGAAATGGTCAAAAAATGCCCTGAATGCGGCGGAATAAACCTGTTCTGGAATAAAGATAAAGGAGAGATCATCTGCAAAGACTGCGGCCTTGTTATTGAAGACAAAATGGTTGATTTTACGCAGGAATGGCGCAATTTTGAAGACGAAGGGGGCGAATCAAAAAGAAGGGGCGGCGCTCCTATGACATACACCCAGTATGACCAGGGATTGGGGACAGAAGTCGGCCAGCAGGGTGATTTATACCAATTAAGAAGCAAGGATAGAAACAAGTTTTTCAGGCTGAGAAAATGGCAGTACAGGATTTCTACAGCTATTGAAAGAAACTTAAAGCTCGCATTGGCTGAACTGAAAAGAGTCAGCTCTTATCTGAAGCTTCCAAAGTCTGTTGAAGAAGAATCTTCAAGAATTTACACTTTGGCTGTGCAGCGCGGATTAGTAAGGGGAAGAAGCATGGAATCTGTTGTTGCAGGAGCTTTATATGCGGCCTGCAGAAGGCATGAAGTTCCAAGAACATTGGATGAATTAAGCGAGGCATCAGGTATTGAGAAGAAAGAAATCGGAAGAACTTATAGATTTGTAACAAGAGAGCTTGGAATAACAATACTGCCTTCAAATCCTGCTGATTATATTCCGAGATTTGCATCTGCATTGAAATTAAGCCCTGAAACACAAAGCAAGTCTGTTGAAATACTGGAAAGGGCGCAGAAAGCTGAATTAACATCAGGAAGAGGGCCAACCGGAATTGCAGCTGCTGCTTTGTATGTCGCAGCCCTGATGCACGGCGAAAAAAGAACGCAGAGGGAAGTCGCAGATGTTGCAGGAGTTACAGAAGTTACGATCAGGAACAGATACAAGGAATTGCTGGATGAGCTTGATCTTGAGAAAGAGATAAAGAAAGTGAAGAAGAAAAGGAAGAAATAAGTTCTTTGTTTAAAATACTTTTAAAAGAGGTGATGAAAGTAGAAGGAGGCATATGGAATGGGTAACCAATATTTATTAAAAACATGGGAATTATTAATCCCTGGTAAAAATTTAATAAAGGGATGTGAACAGGAGAATTTCTCGAAAAGACTCGGCTATCATCTATTAGGGACGGCGGAATGCATAATTCGCGGGGCAATTATCGGAGGTGCTGCAGCATTAGCTCTGAGAAGGAGTATTGATACTGTAATTAATGCTGCAATAATAGGTTCTACTATAGATGCCTGTCAATATATTGTAAAAATTAAAAGAGTGTCTGAGGCCAGCTATAAGGATCCTGAAAAGTACATGCAGTACAAAAAACTGTATCTAAAATGACTGAGCGAGTAGGTATAATTGGGGGAGCGGGAGCAGAAGGCTCTTATTTTGCAGATATCTTGCAAAAGTCTGAATTAGAAGTTGCTATTTCCGACATTAATGTTGAAAAGGCAAGGAAGTTATGCGCAGAAAGAGGTTATCTTCTTTTATCTTCTGAGGAATTAATGAAAAGTTCTAATCTTGCTCTTTTTTCCCTACCGATTCGTATTGCACCAATCGAGATTGAAAGATGGGCACCGCTAGCTAATGAAGCGATTGCTGATTTAAGTTCTGTCAAAACTAAAGCAATGGATGCCATGATTAAATATTCAAAGCCTGAAATAGAAGTATTTGGTGTTCATGGAATGTACAGGCCCAATGTCTTACCTTGGGGCCAGAATGTTTTGATGATTGAAGGAAGGCCGAAAGAAGGCGGGAAATGGTTTAACAAAATAGAAGGGATTTTTAAGAAAAACAGAGCAAATATTGATAAGTTAGTTGAGCCTGCTGAGCATGATTATGAAATGGCTCCTTTGCAGATCGAGCCTCATTCAGTAGCATATGCATTTTTAACAGCATTAAAAAGTTTATCAGAAAAAGTTGGTTTTGAAAAGCTGCAAAAGCACTCAACTCTGTTTTTCAGATTGATGATGGATGCTACTGGAAGGGTTGTATCAGATCCAAATCAGGGCGAAATGTACGGCTCAATACAGATGGAAAATCCTGCGACCAAAGCAGTTTACGATTTGTTAATTTCGGCTTTAGAGCATCAAAGAGATATTGTAACTTCGGGTGATATTGAAGCATTCAAAACCATGCATGAGCAGCTGAGTAACTTCTTGGGGGAATACGCAAGACAAGCTGCTGAAAGAACTGATAGAATGGCTGGCGCTCATCCGGTGGGTATCCAACTATTCTACGGAGCTGAAGAAAGAAAAAGCATAGAAGATGCCCTAAGAGGATTCAGAAAGTCACCTCAAAAATATAAAGAGTATTTAGAAACAGCAAGGATTTTTGAAGGCGATATATCTAAGTTGCGTAAAAACTTTGTGATTGCAAGAGAATCTTTCCATGGTGTCGAAGGCTATAAAGAAGGCAACTTCGCATTTTACGTTATTAATAAAAAATATCCTGGACATAAGAAAGGAATAAGGTTTGCACCAACAATACCAATAAACAAAAAGAGGATAAAGAAACATAATCCGGAATATGTCAGGGTGCAAATGTATAATAGGTTTGGCGATCCCTTCCTGAACCTGTTTGACACTTATAACAGAAAGAAAAGATTAAAAATATTAGGCACTTTGGTTGCCTTTAGTAAAAAGAATTATTAAAACCTAAATAGTTTTTCTTCAAAGTCAATTATTTCATTATTTTTTACCTCAATCCCCTCTTTCTTCAATAAATTAATCTTCTTCTTTATTCCGCGTGAATACCCGCCAATGCTTCCATCGCTCTTCACAACCCTGTGGCAGGGTATGATCACTGGGCATTTATTCTCATGCAATGCCCTTCCAACTGCTCTATAAATTTGGCCTTTTCTCTTTAATGCCCTGCCGATCTCCTTGTAAGTTGTTATTCTGCCTTTTGGTATTTTTTTGACAATAGCAAGGACTACGTCATTGAAATTTAGTTTAGTCATTCTGTTTTAGTTATATAAAATGCTATTATTTAATTTTTACGCTGTTTTACGTAATTATTTTTGGAGAGTAGTTAATAAAAGAGAAAGATATTTAAATTATAATGTAATTTCAAAGCTTAAGGTGGGGTGAAGATGGTTAACAAAGATTTGATTCTTGTTTCAGGAGACTCAGAAGGCAAAAAACTAGCTAGAGATATTTTTAGAATACTCAGAGAAGAATATAGTATTGGAGAAGATGTCAAAGTTCTGGAAGGGAAAAAGGCAAATGAACTAACTCCTGAAGAAAAAGTAAATAAAAATGAAACTAGACCCTTAGTCATAGATGAGTTTCCCGATACAGAAACAAGAGTGGAAGCGGGTCTATTCTCTGTTCAACCTTTAACTGGCGCTCATGTAGTTTATATTGATTATTTATTTCAACCAAACTCAGATTTAAGCATAAATGATAGGCTAAGCCAAGCAAGGGGGTTCGGTGAAATGCTAGAATACATTCCTATAAGAAAACTGACTTTTTGTTTTCCTTATTCTACTTATGTAAGAGCACATTCTGTTGAAAAATATGCAGAAAGGGGATTTTTACAAGCAAATATACTTAGAAGATTTATAAGGGATTTTTCAAGATTACCGGAAGATTGGCCAAATAAAAAAGCAAGAGTAGAATTAATAACAATAGATGTACATAATGAAAAAATATTTGATTATTGTAAACGCTACAGCGTTTTATTTCATCACTATGATCCTTTCAGGGCAGAAGCTGATTATACAAAATTAGGCATAAATAAGTTAAGCGATGATGTTAAGCCAAGGTTAGCAAGACTAACTCCTTTTTTAACATTCTACAAAGAAAATGAAGACCGGTTAAAAGATGCCGTTGTTGTTATCGCCGATGATGGAACAGAAGATAGAACAAAGAGTTTTGGGAGATCAATAGGTGAATTATATGAAAATATGCCTGTAGCAATAAAGGATAGAATTGATGCAGGTAATATTCGTGTAGCTGGTTTTAAACCTTTTGGGAAGATAACACTTGAAAACATCATCAAAGGAAAAACTGCAATTCTGATAGATGACTTGTTAGCCAGTGGTGGAACTGCTGTTGACACAACTACTTTCTTAAAAGAAAAATGCGGCGCTAGTTATGTGATTTGGCTTTTAAGCCATAATGTTAATACAGACCCTTCTAAAATAGAAACATCTTCAATTGATGAGCTATATGTGCTAGATACTGTACCGCAAAAAACACCCAAGGTAAATGTACTTGAATATAGTAAATATCTATTGGCCTCAAGATTGTATAAAAGCTATAAAGCAGATATCCCTGATAAAAGGGTAATAACATTTTAAAATAGAGTATCTGTAATCAATAATCCCCTAGGCTTATCTGCCCTCTTCTTTTGTTCTCCTTGACTTTCATCTTCTCAAAATCCTCTCCGACCTGCTTCTTAATGTCAATAGCAGTATTAGATCCAAGTATCTGCGCCAGTGCCGTCAGATCTGCCTTTTTAACATCTGCGATATCTTTTATTCCGTTATTGAAAAGCATCCTTCCCCTTACTCTTCCAATATGCTTTAATTTCATCAAAGGCAATAATTCTTCCTTAACACCGTATTTCAGCCTGAACCTTAATTTCATAATTTCTTTAAGCATGGGCTTTATTTCCAAAATCCTTGACAGTTCCTCAGAAGCATAAAGCAGCCAGTCTGCAATGTTGAGCTTCACTCTTGTTTCGCCGGGCCTTGTATTATATTGCTCCAGCAGATATTCTTCATTCTTTTCATTAACCCAGTCTTCAAAGAACAATGCTGTTTTTACAGAGCCAAGATAATCATCATATTCCTCTTCATAAAGATTCGGCTCTTTTTCAAGCAGGTTATTCTCATAGCCTGCAAGCTTTTCCTGCACTTCATCCCATTCTTTTGTTTTAACAGTAAGCAAAGGACGCATTTCCAAAGTATGCGATATAACTTGCAGAAGCGAAAAAGAACAAACAGAAACAACTACGCTGTTTTTCAGGCATGTTATCAAATGATGAGCTGTTAATGGGTCAACATAAAGCTCTGCAACTCTTTTTCCAATTAATGTTGCATCATAAGCTTCTTTTTCAAGCTCATTCGCAGATTTAAAATCCTCTTTTGAAGAGCTTTTTATGAATTTCCATTCTTCCAGTAAGCCAAGCATTTTTGAGATTATTGCTTCAAGTTTTTCCATATCCCTGAACTGAAATGCCCAGAATGTCTTTTCAAAAAACACCATTATCTGGGTTTTTGTTTTTACAAGATTTGAAGCAATTAAAGACAACAGATAAGTCCTTAAAACAGGCTCAACTGCGAGCTTTGAAAATATTTCTTCCGGCTCGCCAAGAATAAATTTCTCATGTATTTTTTCCTTTTCAGGCTCTGATGATGCAATGCAGATTGCTTCTCCGAAGCTGTCGAATTTCGGGCGCCCGGCCCTGCCTGCCATCTGCAAAAATTCAAGCACAGGAATATATTGGTAGCCCTGATGGCCATATCGTTTGAGATCCTTTAGCACAGAGCGGAATGCTGGAAGATCTAATCCAAATGCCAACGTTGGCGTCGAGCAAATTATTTTTATTGCGCCATTTCTGAAATTCTCTTCAATCAGCTCTTTCTGCTTGTGGTGCAGCCCTGCATGATGGAATGCAATGCCTTTTTTCAAACATTCTGAGAGCCTTTTGCACTGCCTTGTCGGCTGCGCAATTGCGCGCAATGCCTTTTCTGACAGATCATTAAGGCTTTTGTCCTCTGTTTTGAGCTTTTTGGCTATTTCTTCTGCTGTTTTTTCAGCTGATTTTTTTGTGTTTACAAATATCAAAGCCTGCTTTTTTATTTTTATTGTGTCAAGCGCAATATTTAAAGAAGGGTCATCTGTCAATTGCTCTATTTCTTTCTTCGGTATACTTGTCTGTTTCATAAGAATATGGCCCCGCGGAGATTTGAACTCCAGACCTTAATCGGGACTTTTCATCCTTACGATGTCTAAGCTGGTTATCAGTTTCGTAGCTTCTGCTCGTACGCTCTAACCAGGCTAAGCTACGGGGCCAAAAACGCCCTCGGGCAGACTCGGACTGCCGACCTCATGATTGCTGCATAGTTTAACAGTCATGCGCTCTACCTATTGCTTCACACGAGCCTAAACTCAATGCGTCTAAGCTACGAGGGCTTAAGAAATAAAGATTTGAAATTTATTTATAAAGGTTTTTGTTTATTCGCTAAAGAATCGGCTGCTCACTGCCCCATAGCCTGGAATGCTGAGTGCAGTTCTTCTTTCCTTCCCAATAGACATGGCAGTCTTCCTTGAACTTCTCCCATTTAATGCAGTCAACGCAGCATTCAGGAATGCTTGTTTTTGGCATATTTAAGATGTAATATCTCAGAATTTATAAAGTTTATGGTAAAAACGTTTAAATTATTTTTATTTTAGACATTTTTTTGATAATGAAATCTTTAATCATTTTTATTAGGTTAAAAATTGAAAGAAATACGGAAAGTGAAATCAAAATATAAAGTGGAGCAAAAATACCCAATAGTAAATAATAGTCAGTTATTAGTGGTTGGAGTATGTTCAATAAGTAGATAATTGATAACTCAATAAGTAGCCAAATTAAATTAGACCAAAAGTTTTTTAGTAGTTTCACAAGGCATTTAAAAAGTAGATTTCCTAAAAAACCTAAGACTGCAAAAAATAAAATAATTATGATCCCGATTTTTACCCAGTCTCCATAAAAGGTTATGAAATAACCAATAATGATAACTGTAAAAACTGAGAATAACAACTTAAAAATAAACAAATACCTATTATTTTCTGATCTCTTGTCATACCAGATATGTATTATGAAGGTTGTTGATAAAAAAATAAAAAGTAAGAAGGTAATACCGGGTAAAACATTATCTTTTAATATTAACTTAGTGAAATCATCAATTGGTGAAGTAAAAGAGAAATATTTAGTCAATGCAGCAAATACACCAATAGCTGCAAGATATCCTTTGTTATCATCTATGAATTTGCTAAATTCTTCTATTTTTTTCATTTCGTTAATTCACGTCTTTTTATGTTTCATAAACTTTCATAGGTGTTGTCGCTATTATCTTTAATTTTCCATCCTCTCTTTGAAAAATCCATTTTACATCAACCTTGGTGACCGCAGATTCGTATGTTTCTTTATTATGCATTTTTGTTACTTGATAGATTGTAGCTGTAACAACATCGTCCTTCTCGGAGAATTCTTTAATGCTGAATTCAACATAGTCGTAGCTTATTAATTGAAATATTTGTTTAAAACTTGATGCATAAGTATTTATATCCAAGGAGGAACTAAAATCTTGAAGATATAAATTTAAATCTCCTAACAACATCGCTTTCTTTTGATTTTCAAGTATCTGTTGTAGTTCTTCTGCAGTATTAGATTTTTTATCAAATATACATACCCCTCCAGACACGCCGATACCGCCTGATGTTCTACAACGTTCTATTTCTTCTACGGTAGTAACTCTTTCATTAACACTAGACGGGGTTGAGCTTTTTCCTGTGTATTGCGTTTCTTGCAGACTAGTTTTCTGATAGCATCCAACTAAAAAAATAGAAAATAAAAGCCAAAAAAAGACTTTATTTGTTTTCATATTATTGCCTCATTATTCGCACACCGTACATTCGCAACTATCACAAGCTCCTAAACCGCCCCAGCTATTATGCAAACAAGTGCAATCTGCCATTTTGTCGCAACCAGGATTCGTTCTTGTTATTGTTCTACATTTTGGTTTACTTTCACAACCAGCGATCAACGAAATAGATACTATTAACAACACTAACAAAAACAACATAACTATTTTTTTCATAAAGACCACCCTGTTTATTATAGTGCCTGTTAAGTACAAAGGCTATTTAAATCTTTCCAATTTTGGTAAGTGAAATGGTAGTATCCTTATTTATTATTTGACTTACCATTTCTACATATGGATTGTAAATTAATTTCATTCGTCCTCAGAGCCAAGAATAGAAGAAAGGTATTTCTTCTACTTGCAAAGGAGAAGCTAACTCCCTCCCAAATTATGAAAAGAACAAATATGTATGAATCTCATACGAGCAGGACATTAAAAGAGCTTTTGAGCAGAAAATTAATAGTTTGTGAGAATCCTAATGAGCGTAGATTCAGATTCTATAAAATAACTTATTTAGGAAAGAAAACGGCAAAAGATGTGGAGAAAATTTTAAAAGAAATTGGGAAAGTTTAATATTGCTAAGAAATGCATCGATATTGAAAAATCAAAAACTAATGTTCTGGTTGAATTAATTGAAGGTTTTGTTAGATAGAACGGATCATCTGCTTATTTCAAAACCGAAAAGTATTTAAACTTGGAGTTTATATATTTAAACTTGGAGTTTATATGAGAGACATAGCCAAAAACGAGATGCTCTTTATCCTGGGCATCTTCAAAAATCCAGCAACAGAATATAACGCGAGCAGCATAGCGAGAGCTATGGGAATCAGCCCGATGGGCGCTTTGAAGATAGCAAGAAGGCTCGAAAAGGAAGGGGTAATAGTTTCAAGGCAATTTGGGAGAGCAAGATTTTATCAATTAGCTCTTGAAAATGATTACGTAAGGGAATACATAAAATTTCTGCTGAAAAGAGAAGCAGAACAGGCTTCAAGCTATGTAAAGGTATGGCTGAGGGAAATCAACAAAATAAAAAATGCAGATTTTGCACTATTGTTCGGCTCTGTTTTAAATAAGCAGAAGGAAGCGAAAGATATAGATGTGCTTCTCGCTACAGAACAAAAAAGATTTCAAAAACTTAAGGAAGAAGTGGAAAAAATAAATTTTGTAAACATAAAAAAGCTGCACTCGGTATACCAATTAAAAGAAGATATTAAGAAAAACATTAAAAAACAAGATAAGATAATATTGAATGCCATAAAAGGCATAGTTGCTTTTGGCGAGGACACATTTATAGATGTGATGAAAAGATGAGCCATGCAAAAAACAAAGTTGAATGGTGCTTGAAAAAATCAGAGCGGGAATTAAAGGAAACAGGAAAACACAGAGGGCTTGCCAAGGCAAATCCGAACTTAGAAAAGGCACGAGGTCATATAAAAAAAGCAGAGCATTATCTTGAAGCAACAGATTATTTGAAAAAAGGGAATTTCTCAGACATAAGCGCAAGCACTGTATTCTATTCAATGTATCACTGCCTGCTTGCAATAGCTGCAAAATTCGGGTATGAATCCGGGAATCAGGAATGTACTTTTGCTTTAGTTCACAGCCTGATTGAAGATGGTAAAATTGATTTTGAAAAAGAGCTGTTAGATAAGATATCCTCATTGGATGTTGAGAAAAAAGAAGAGCAAACAACAATTGAAATAAGGGAGCTGTACCAATACGGGACAAGCCTTTCCATTAAAGATAATCTGTACAAAGAACTTTTTGAACTAGCAAAAAAGGTCATTGCAAAGACAAAGGAAATAATGGAAAGATAAGTTTACGGTAAAAACTTCTCTGGGTGCTTTAGCTTATCTGGCAGGTAAGTATTGATCACATAGTTGAGCCCCCAGGCTGCCAAAGCCTGCTGCTCTGCCCTGACTTTTAAGTCTATCATCTGTTTTATGGCATTCTGCCATTCCTTATGGTGCAGTACAAACGGATCATTTTTCAGGGCATCTTTGGCTCTCTTAATATCCACTTCTTTCAGAGGATGCGAAGGCAATTTGTAATCTATGACATCCTGCGTTGTAACCCCTAAAAATCTCGCATTTGGGACGCAAAAATACCTGTTGATGTGTGCGGAATTACCGGAGCCAACCTTAAGCGTTCTGTATATATTCATGTAACCATAAGGATCATTGTCAGTGAATACATAAACAGGCAATTTTTTAGAATCGGCAAGCCTTCTGATAAACCTTCTGCACGCCCTTGTCGGGACTCCGCCCATTGAAATTAAAATGCAGTCTGCTTTTTTCCAGTAATTATGCTTCACTAATCTCTGGAACATTCCTGCTGTCTCTATTGCGAGTATGAATTTTGCATCTGTCTCAAATTTCAATTCCTCCACAGATGAAGGAATAGAATATGCGCCAGAGCCCATTTTAGTGCAGTCAATCTTTAATTCTTTTCCTGTATCCTGGTCTTTATCAATTACAATAAGCCTTCCTGCAACTTCTCCGCCTTTTTCCTCCGGAATAAAGCCCATTTGCTCGCGATTAACCATAAGCATTGCTTCAATATCATCCATAACAGTATCTGATTCCGGCTGTTCTTTGAATCTGGCCTCGCCCCAGTTTTTAGAAACATAATAAGCCTCCCTTTTAGTTGCAATATCATCTTTATCGACTAATTCCTTTGATAAAGCCATCATCCGCAAAGTCTGGGCGAATGTTTTAACGCTGCCAACAGTAAGAGTTCTTGATTTCATCTTTCCAACTAAATCAAAATAGCCTGTTTTTTCGTCATACTTGACATTAACCAAAGCTCTCAGGGGCGATTCTACTTTAGGCTGTTTTTTAGCTAAAATTGACTTGTATATTCCCTGTGCAAGATCTATGATTTGTTGTGCGACTTTATTCATTTTCTGCCTCTTCTTTGCTGTCTTCCCTGCCGATCTTGGCAAATTCTTCATCATATTCTTCGTTTTCAATTTCTAAGTCTTCCAGCTCTCCCCTGTTTTTTTCAAGTATCTCGGCAAGGCATTTCTCGACTTTTTTCTCATCATCTTCCTTAAAGCCAACAATTTCTTTAAGAGCTTCTGCAACATGAGGAATATATGTTTTGATATAATCGCGCTTTGCACCCTCATTTAAAACACGCTTTTTCTTATAAACATAACTTCCCAGCTTCCTTCCGCATTCCTGAACTGCAAGCTTTATCTCTTTTATGATTTCAGGATAATGCGCAATTGCCTCCTTGCTTTCTGATGTAAATGGCACCCATACAGATGACATATGAACAACAAGGGCTATAGGCCCGAAAGGCAGTGAAGTTCCGCTCTGCTGCAGGCCATAAGGCTTCCAGTTTGTTTCAGTTACAGCGTCAAAAATTGCGCAGGCTCCCTGC